>JAJRPL010000348.1 GCA_024280815.1 Bacteroidota bacterium | reverse complement strand
GGTATCATCTCCACTTACACTAATCCAATAAGCGTCATCAAAATCATACCCTGTTTGTTCTCTAGTAAAATTAAATCCTTTTTTTTCTATTTGAGGTTTTAAGATAAACCCTGTTTTAAAATTCCAATGGTTGGTTTGATATACATTATAAGTAATTCCGTAATGTGCAGTTACATTTGAAAGAATTTCATAATTAACTGTAGGGTCTTCTTTAATAACTGTCCCAGCTTTGTTTTTGGTGTATTGACCGAAACCTGCAATAGGGTAATAGTCTTTTAAAAAAGAAGTTGCCAGTTTTTGTGCTTCTATTTTTGGTATAAAAATAACTATGAGTAAAAAGCGGCGTATTACTATTTTTAAAAAACAGGATTGTTTCATTTTATAATGCGATTATTTATTCTTTTTTCTCCTTTTCTTTCGTGGTTTATTCTTCCCTCTTTTCTTTATGTATACACTTAATGAAATTCCCCAATAATCTCCAGAAACTTTATAAGAACCTTTAGAGCTATGTGGTTCTGTTAAGTAGTTTTCTGTTGTGAAATCACCACTTGTTAAGGTACTAAAACTTTTACTATAGCGAAACTCTGGCTGTAGCATAAAATGTTTAAATAAGAAATAGAAACCCGTACTGAATTCAGCTCCAGTAAGTAGTAATTTGTCATTTCTATCATGATCATTAGTAAATATAGAAGTATTTCTTCTTAAATTAAATTGAGATCCTCCTGTATTAGTATAATAATGAGATACATAAAAACTTGAGCCAACCAGAAATTTAATGCGATTATTGATAGGAATTATATATTCAGCAATTAGTGGAATTGATAAAACAGAACAAGGTTGACAACTGGTATGAGTTGAGTATTTATAATCTCTTACTGATCCTGTTTGTTCTTTAGTAAAATGAAAACCTGTACTGTGGGTAACAGGTTTAATAAGGAACCCTGTTTTAAAATTCCAATTTTTAATTTGATATACATTAATTCGTAATCCATATTGCGGAGTTACATTTGAAAGAATTTCATAATTAACTGTAGGGTCTTCTTTAATAACTGTCCCAGCTTTGTTTTTGGTATATTGCCCAAAAGCTGCAATAGGGTAGTAGTCTTTTAAAAAATCTGTAGCTTTTTCTTGTGCTTCTATTTTTGTAATAAAAACAACTATGAGTAAAAGGCTGAGTATTACTATTTTTAAAAAACAGGATTGTTTCATTTTATAATGCGATTATTTATTCTTTTTTCTCCTTTTCTTTCGTGGTTTATTCTTCCCTCTTTTCTTTATATATACACTTAATGAAATTCCCCAATAATCACCAGAAATTTTATAAGATCCTTTAGAACTATGTGGTTCTGTTAAATAGTTTTCTGTAGTAAAAGAACCACTTTTAATAGTATTAAAACTTTTGCTATAGCGAAACTCAGGTTGTAGCATAAAATGTTTAAATAAAATATAAAAACCTGTGCTTAATTCTGCACTAGTATGTAAAGGCTTAGAGGTTCTGTCATCATCATTTGTAATAAATGATACGGAAGAAATAATATGTAATCCTTTACTAATAAAATCTCGATAATAAGAAATTGTAAAGCTTGGTGCAATCACCCATTTAAATCTATGATTAATTGGTATAATATATTCTGCTATTAAAGGGACTGACAATATATAACAAGGACTGCAGCTAAAACGAGTCGGAAAAGCATAGTTAAAATCTAATCCTGTTTGTTCTTTAGTAAAATTAAAACCTTCACTTAGGGTTTGAGGTTTTATAATAATACCTGTTTTAAAATTCCAATGATTGGTTTGATATACATTATAAGTAATTCCGTAATGTGCAGTTACATTTGAAAGAATTTCATAATTAACTGTAGGGTCTTCTTTAATAACTGTCCCAGCTTTGTTTTTGGTATATTGCCCAAAAGCTGCAATAGGGTAGTAGTCTTTTAAAAAATTAGTAGCTTTTTCTTGTCCTATTGTTTCTTGTGTAAAAACAACTATGAGTACAAGACTCATAGCTGTTATTAAAATATTATTTTTGGTTTTATACATATTATTAATCTAATGGTTGTATACGTAAATTTGACCGTTGATAATGATAACCTTTCACTTTACCAGGTTTAACATAAATATTTTGATAAGATGGATTAAAAACCCCATACACAAATTTTGCTTTTGATTTGTGTTGAACAGCTTTTCTATTAATTTTCTCATCAAACTCAAAAGCCAATTCACCACACTCACTTGTTTCTCTATCATATTTGCCATCTAAAGCAGCAACCAAATCATTTCTATATCTATAAAATATACCAGGCCATCTTTTTTTAAAAAACTTGGTTTTACTTTTAATTTTCACGCCCCATATTGCACTATGAACCAAAACAACTTCTCCTTTCATCATTTTATCACCATCAAAGGTCCAATGATCTCTTGCATCTCTACTTTCCATACAATGAGTTGGAGTTGGGCCACCGCCTCCGCCACCACAGCTAGAAACTACATTAACATTTGGGAATTCTTTTATAGATAATTGTTCTTCACAAGGATCAATACGATTTTCAATTAGTTTTGTTAATGTTTGTAAATTACCATCGGTTATTTCAAAATAACCGCCTTTAATTATCTTGTAGATAGAGTTTCCTATCTTAACTACACCGTCTCTATTTAAAACAGCTAATTCTTCTTCTTCAAGATGAAAGAATTTTTTGTCTGGGTCATTTTCAATATCTAATTCCCTTTTACCTAGCCAATTACTTTCTGCTTCAATATAATCTTTTAACATTGAGTCGTTAAAATTATAACTAGAACCAAACCTTTCAAGGGGTTCATATGGGTTAAACCCAATTTCAATTTCTAATTGACTCAACTGGTCATCATTTAAATTTGCGTTTGCAGCAATAAATTGGTCATCGTGATAGGTTGCACGAGCCTCTAAAAGAGTAATAGTTCTTCTGAAAACACGTATACTTGGAAAAGATAAAAAGGATACGTTAGTATTGTTAAAACTAAAACCTCTCCCTTTAGAAAGTATCGTTGGATTCGAATATTCCATTAATTCTATTCCTTCAGGATCTGATATAGCTTGAGATTCAGTAGGAGAAACTTGAACTTCATCAAAATCTGTACAAGAATAAGTGCTTACTATAATTAGTAAGGCTATTATAAATTTTATTTGATTTTTCATTTTATTAAATTTTTTAATTAATAATTTACTTTTGGATTTCGTGAAAATCTTTTACATTTTAACAGAACCAAAGGCATTTTCTGACCAAAAAATATTAATTTCGCGTTTCCTCTGGTTCTTGGGCTTTTATCTATTCATAGGCAAAGGTTTTAAATTAAACATGTTGGTCCATTTTTATTTTATTTACCTCAACCAGAGGTTTTATTATTATATATAGTATCCTTCTACTTAGCATTCAAAAAATGAATGAAAGCACATT
>JAJRPL010000347.1 GCA_024280815.1 Bacteroidota bacterium | reverse complement strand
TTGCTGTGGTTCTTTGGGTCGTCTAGCCTCTTCACGTTGTTCCTTTTTAAATAATTGTGCTAATTCGCTAAACAAAACTCGCTCAGAAATATCCATGATTTTAGCACACTCTTGCACATAAATTTCACGTTGAATTTGATTAGGTATTTTTGAAATGGTAGCTACGATATCACGAATTAATCCTGCTTTTTTTACAGGATCGTTATCTACCTCATCCATCAAAACAGAGACTTTAAAGCGTATAAAGTCTTGAGCATTGTCATCTAAATATGCTTGTAAACTCTCTAAAGAATTCTTTTTCGCAAAACTATCAGGATCTTCTCCTTCAGGGAAAGCAACCACCTTGACATTCATGCCTTGCTCTAAAATCAAATCAATACCACGAATAGATGCTCTTAGCCCTGCAGCATCACCATCGAATAAAACCGTAATGTTTGGTGTTAAACGGTTTATTAACCTAATTTGATCTGAAGTTAAGGCTGTACCAGACGAAGCAACTACATTTTCAATACCTGTTTGAGAGAATGAAATTACATCAGTATACCCTTCAACCAAATAGCAATTGTCCTTTTTTGCAATGCTTTGTTTGGCATGATAAATTCCGTAAAGCACTTTACTTTTATGGTAGATTTCACTTTCTGGTGAATTTAGATATTTGGCAGCTTTTTTATCGGAAGTTAAAATTCGCCCTCCGAAACCCAATACACGCCCTGCCATACTGTGAATTGGGAAAAGCACTCGACCTTTAAATCGATCAAATTGTTTCCTTTGTCCATCAGCTCTAGCTTCTTTAACTATAGTCAACCCTGTTTTTTCTAAAAACTCTAATTGGTATTTATTTTTTAAGGCGGCATCCGTAAAGGCACTCCATTGATCTAAAGCATAACCTAATTCAAATTTTTTGATGGTTTCATCTGTAAAACCACGTTCTTTAAAATAACTAAGCCCTATTGCTTTTCCTTTTTGGCTGTTTAGTAAAATATCATGAAAATAATTACGGGCATATTCAGAAACCAAATACATACTTTCTCGTTCACTCGCCTGAATTTTCTGTTCGTCAGACTGTTCAGTTTCTTCAATTTCTATATTGTATTTTTTTGCTAAATAGCGGATAGCTTCTGGATATGTATAATGCTCGTGTTCCATCAAGAAAGAAATGGCATTACCACCTTTACCTGAACTAAAATCTTTCCAAATCTGTTTTACAGGAGACACCATAAAGGATGGTGATTTTTCATTGACAAAGGGACTCAATCCTTTAAAATTACTACCTGCTTTTTTTAATTGCACAAAATCACCAATCACCTCTTCAACCCTAGCGGTTTCAAAAACTTTATCAATGGTACTTCTGTTTATCATTTTTGATTACTGACAAAAATGTCGCTTACAACTAGCGACATTTATTATATAAATTATTAGAAAAAATTATTGTCAATACAACTAAACTTAAGAAACTGCTTTTAATTTTCTTAAGGTTGATTTTTCCATTTTACCTTCAGCATATTTTTTGGTGACTTTTAATTTTTTCTCATCGCCTCCTGGCATTTCAAACATGGCATCCGTTAAAATTGCCTCACATAAAGATCTTAAGCCACGAGCTCCTAATTTATACTCAACCGCTTTTTTAACGATATATTCTAATGCACCCTCATCAATTGAAAGTTCAATATCATCCATCTCAAAGAGCTTTTCATACTGTTTGATAATGGCATTTTTAGGCTCTGTTAAAATAGCACGTAGGGTACTTGCATCTAACGGATTCATATAGGTCAATACTGGCAAACGCCCAATAATTTCAGGGATCAATCCGAAACTTTTTAAATCACTTGGTATCACATATTGTAATAAGTTCTTTTCGTCAACTCGTTCTTCATTTTTTGAAGCACTATATCCTACAGCTTGCATGTTTAAACGCTTGCTGATAATTTTATCTACACCATCAAAAGCACCACCAGCAATAAATAAAATATCGCGTGTATTAACTTCAACAAATTTTTGATCTGGATGTTTTCTACCTCCTTTAGGTGGTACATTTACAACCGTACCTTCTAATAATTTCAACAAGGCTTGTTGTACACCTTCACCGGAAACATCTCTTGTAATTGAAGGATTATCTCCTTTTCGAGCTATTTTATCAACTTCATCAATAAAAACAATTCCTTTTTCAGCTTTTTGTACATTGTAATCGGCTGCTTGTAATAAACGTGTTAAAATAGTTTCAACATCTTCACCTACATAACCAGCTTCTGTCAATACCGTAGCATCTACAATACAAAAAGGTACATTTAACATTTTTGCAATGGTTCTTGCCAACAAGGTTTTACCCGTACCAGTTTCACCAACCAACATGATGTTACTTTTCTCAATTTCAACATCCTCTTTTTTAGTGTCAGGTTGCAACAAACGTTTATAATGATTGTAAACAGCTACTGACATGACTCTTTTTGACTGCTCTTGACCAATAATATATTGGTCTAAAAAGGCTTTAATTTCTTGAGGTTTTTTTAATATCAACTCACCTGACAACCCTTTTGCATCAGTATCAACAACTTCTTCTATCACCAAGCCG
>JAJRPL010000346.1 GCA_024280815.1 Bacteroidota bacterium | reverse complement strand
TGTTTTTTAAGTGAATTTTGCTTTTTTATCAATTACAAAATACAACTTTTTAAACAGTTTCCCAATTTTAAATCGCTCTTAATCCCTCTTAAAACCTGACTTTTTTTAATATCATATGGAATTTTCGGGGGATGGCTAAATTAAAATATGTAGATACTGATAAAATAGGAGTTGTGGGTCATTCGGCAGGAGGAGGAATTATTTTTAAAATATTAGATTATTATACAAAAGAAATGAATTATGGTACTAATGGGCGTTTTTTAATGGGATTAGACCCTTGGTTTGCTTTTGGAATGAATAAAGAAGCCATGGAAAGTTTACCTTCAAATACAAATCTTGTATTTATCAAGTTTGGAGAAGGAGGGAACAATAAAGAAGATGGAACTGATGCTAGAATTCCGCTAACAGAATACTATTTATTAAAATCTATTGATGATATCAAGAAAGATTATCAAATTTATGATAAAGAAAATGCGAATCACAGCTATCCAACAGGTTCAAGGTCATATTCACAAATGCAAGGTATCTTAAGACCTTTAGATGCTTTATTAGAGTATACTTTTGTGACTCAGTCTGAAGCTATTCGAAAGGTTGCTTTAGAAAATGGTAATGACGATCCGTATGAAAATGGAAATGGAATACAGGTGATTTTAGACACCTATAAATATCCTTGTAATGGTGCTAGAACTCTTATAGACTACTGTGCAATTGTTACTTAAATAGTCTTATTTTCTGTAAAATTTAAATCCAATACATTAAAATTATTTGCAGCTTTTACCAATAAAGTAGAGCCTATAGCTTCAAATAGATGGTTTGTTTTCAGTATAAATTCAGTCTGTTTTTCAATTTTATAATTGGGTATGCCTAATAATGTTAAATTGGTTGATTTTGATTCTTCTTTAATAATATCATAGAACGGCTTTTGTTCTACAGCATTATTTATAATTTTAATTTCAACAATTACTCTAAGGTCTTCAACTAGTTTCGCAATTTTTGAACGAATCAATTCAGCATTAATATTGTTATTATTTACAAACAACACTCTAATGCTTGTATGGTTCCATTTTTGAGAAGCAATGATAAAACGAGCAATATTCAACATCATTTCAGCATTTTTACTATCTGTTTCTCGCCACCATAAGTCGACTGTTTCATAATTTCCGAATTTTGCAGTTCTATCAAAATCTAGATACAACAAATTATAATCTAGATACAATAAGGTTTCTGTCATTTTTGCGTACTCAACAGAACTTTCTAGCCCTTTTGGCCATCCCATCATTACGGTGTTAGGCTCAACACCTGAAAAACCAAACGTTGATGCAATATTGGTGATACCCGTATAAATATTATCAACTTTTAATTGTCTTGCAAAAATACCTATTTCTTTAAAATTACTATTTCTAACAATTTGTTCTGTTTTTCGTAAAGGCGGTTCGTTATTATTCTTATCTAAAATCAATTTAAAATTGGTAACTATTCCTGTACGTCCAGATACTGTTTTTCCCAATTCTAATAAATAAGATTGGTGTTTACTTTCACCACTAAATAGAATAATGTTCGGATTCCAATTAGAATTCTCATCAGTTTCATCATCTATTCTTTTCAAGCCCTTATTGACAACATTTTCCCAAACGCTTCGCCAAACATCATTAGTTTGTAAATTAACTTCTTTACGTTGCAACCAGAAATAGAGCCCTCCAACAAGTGCCAATGCACCAAACATGGCTATCATATCTAGTTTAAACATGACTCCAAAGCAAGCTACAAATCCCAATAAACCAATCCACCGTTTAATTTTAAAGGTAGGTTGAAAATCAGGGTTTGCCCAACTTTCTAAAAAATAAGAAATATTTATAAAACCGTAAGCTGTCAAATAGAACATAGAAACCACCCGGGCTATAACATCTAATTCTCCTATTAAAATACCAGCTTCAGCAATAATAAAAACTAAAAATAAAGCATTAACAGGTTCGTTATTATGTCCTTTACCTTTGCCAAATATTTTAGGAGTCACTTTATCGATAGACATGGCTTGCAAAATTCTTGGGCCACCAAGAATTCCTCCTAGAGCAGAAGATAGTGTTGCTCCCCAAATACCAGCAACTACAGCAGGAGCAAATAATGCCATTTTCATTAAAATATTAGTGTCAGTTTTTAATAGTTCTGAATTGATGTTATATGCCATAAAAATGGCAAGTCCTAGATAGACCACAAGGCCGACTCCAATAGCTGTCAATGTTCCTGAAGGAATAGATTTTTTAGGATCTTCTAAGTCTCCACTCATAGCAATACCAGCTGTAAAACCAGTTACTGCAGGGAAAAATATAGCAAAGACAACTTCTAATGAAACAGAACCTTTTGTAGTGAATAGAGCTACTGTTTCTGGTGCAAAATCGGTCGTTCCTAAAAAGATAGAAATTAAAGATATGATAATTGCAGCTAGTATAAAGAATTGAGCTTTCATTGCAACAGAAGTGCTTATTAAAGCCAATGCTGTTAGTGAAATTAATGCAATTGATCCTGTGATTCTGAAATCGTTTACTGACATGCCAAAGCCAAAATAACCATTGAAACTTTCGGCAAAACCGATCAAGTATAATGCAATAGAAAAAGCAGTACCAACATATAAAGCAATACCAATAGAACCTCCAATAGGTACACCCATACTTCTAGAGAGTACATAATAAATACCTCCAGCTCCAATTTTTTTATCTGTCGCTACAGAAGACACACTTAGACCTGTAGTTACTGCAATAACGTGAGCTATTAAAATGATACCAATAGCACCAATCAAACCTGCATTACCTACAACCCAACCTAAACGCATATACATTATTACACCTAAAATGGTTAAGATTGAAGGTGTGAAAACACCTGCAAAAGCTCCGAATTTATTCTTTCCTGCCATGAATTATTTGGATTGGTAGAATGTTTCAATTAGAGAGTGAATATATAAAATCTTTGTTAATAAAAACGTTTAATAAAAAAACAGGAAAAACCCTGTATGTAATTATTTTAGAAAAGGTTATCTTTGTGTAAAGAGGTTATTATATTTAAAACTTTAGAATTTCTTTAGAATTGTAGATGTAATTTGAACAAAATAATGTTTTATGAAAAAGACAACAGTATTCCTCATAGCTTTTATGAGTATTTTTTTTAGTGTACAATCTCAAACCCTATATACAGATGAAAAAGAAGTCATTGTATTTTACAAAATTGAAAAAACGGGTATGTATACCAATTGTAAAGGTAGCGTCAGTTCAGATAAAAAAATAAATATATGGAAAGTCACATTAGGTATTGAAAATGGATATTCAAAATCTATTGTACCAAGAGGTGTAGGTATTGCCAATATGAGTATTTATCCTGTTCCCATCAAACCTTATTCATATGAGTATTGTAATTACAGCTATGTCAACAACTATCGCCCTAATTCTAAGCAACGTCATTTAGATCAATCACTATATGAATGGCCAATAAGAACTTTTAAAGTTGAAGAAATTAAGCCTGGTGAATTAATAACAAACATTACCTATTTATATCTTTATGAAGAACAAACACCAAAACTGACCAACTGGGAATTTTTAGGGTATCGATTAAAGGATGATTTTGATGCTAATGATCCGATTTTAGCCGATATGAAAACTGATAATGCTTCTAGGCCAAAAGTTATAATATATAGAGATAACCAACTAAAAGAAGAAGAAAAAGTAGTACAAACAAATACAAATGTTTCATCTACAGAAGTTGCTATTGAAGAAAAAGAAATTGAGCCTACAGTAACTACTACTACTACTACTACTACTACTACTACTACTACAGCAAAAGATATTCAATCCATACCTGAAACTAATACGAATGCTTCATCTACAGAAAATGCTATTGAAGAAAAAGAAATTGAGCCTACAGTAACTACTACTGTAGCAAAAGATATTCAATCCATACCTGAAACTAATACGAATGTTTCATCTACAGAAGTTGCTATTGAAGAAAAAGAAATTGAGCCTACAGTAACTACTACTGCAGCAAAAGATATTCAATCCATACCTGAAACTAATACGAATGTTTCATCTACAGAAATTGCTATTGAAGAAGAAGTTGAGCCTACGGTAACTACTAAGGTAAAATCTGATATAGCAAAAGATAGTCAATCAACTATTGAAGCTAATAATAATGTTAAAATTACTGATTGTCCTGGTGAGAAATCACTCGAATATAGAAAAATGTCAGATACTTCATCTGATAAAGAAGAACAAAAAGCATATAGCTGGTTGGCATTGTACTATTCATACGTTTGTGAATGTGAATCTGGTTCACAAGACGCTCATCAATTGGTTGCTGTAATCAATAATGTAGTCGACAGTTTTATATCTAATACAAAAGGGAAATATGGTAAGATTCCGAAAGTTAAAAAATGTAAACCTCCAGTTGAAAAGTAATATTGATGCTTTTAAAACGATAACACACAAATTATTCCAAGATAACTGTTTCTTAATGATATCTGATAAACCACTGTAAATTTAAACCTACAGTGGTTTATTTCGTTTTTTATGATCTCTAAAATACTCCATTAAAAAAAATAAGATTATTACAACTATTTGTCCGATTCTAGGAAACGGTATCCTTACCTTTGCCAAAATTATTTTTATGTCAAAAGGTTTTTCCAATTTAGGAATTAAAGAACAGCTACAAAAAGGGTTGGCTGATTTACAAATATCTGTACCCACAGATATTCAAGAAAAAACAATTCCTGTGGTATTACACCAAAAAGAAGATGTGGTTGCTTTAGCAAAGACTGGAACAGGAAAAACTGCGGCATTTGGTCTCCCTTTATTACAATTGATAGACGTAGATAATACAGAAGTACAAGCAGTAATATTAGCTCCTACAAGAGAACTTGGGCAGCAAATTTATGTAAATTTAGTTTCTTTTTCTAAGTACATGCCTTCAGTTTCTATAGCTACTGTTTGTGGTGGAATTCCGATTAAGCCTCAAATAGAACGTTTGAAAGACACGACACATATTGTAGTTGCAACACCAGGTAGGTTAACAGATTTAATAAAACGGAATGCTGTAAACATCAAAAATATCTCTTATTTTATTTTAGATGAAGCTGATGAAATGGTTAGTGCCTTAAAAGAAGGATTGGATAGTATCATCAAAGAAATTCCGAAGTCTAGAAGAACACTGTTGTTTACCGCGACCATGCCAGGCACTATAAAGCAACTGATTCAAAATTACATGTCAAAGCATGTGGTACATATTGAAGCAGATATGTCGACTATTGGGCATCAAGGCATAGAGCATCAATATGTAGTAGTAAAGCCAATAGAAAAATTGGATATATTACTACATTTCTTAAGTTCTAAGGTAGGAAAACGAGGCATTATTTTTTGTAAAACAAAAGCTGCCGTTAATAAATTAGCTAAAAATTTAGCTATCAATAAATTTTCGTCGGGTGCCATTCATGGAAGTTTAACGCAAGGTATCCGTGATCGGATTATGGGGCAATTCAGAGAAGGATATATAGATATTCTAGTGGCAACCGATTTGGCAGCAAGAGGTATCGATATCAAAGAAATAGAATACGTTGTTAATTATCATTTGCCAGACACTTATGATGCGTATGTTCATAGAAGTGGTAGAACTGCTAGGGCAGGAGCAAAGGGGCTTTCTTTAACTGTTCTGCAACAGGATGAAGTACAAGATATTGCTCTTTTTGAATCTGCATTAGGGATTGTTTTTAATAAACTTAAAAAGGCAGATACTCAAAGTATTGAAGAAAATAACACCTTATTATGGGCAAAAAAAATATTTAAGACAAAACCCAATCATACTATTTCTGAGGACTTAAAAAAACAAGTCAGCACCATATTCCATCATTTAACCAAAGAAGAATTGATGGAAAAAGTATTGGCAAATTATATAGCCAAAAAAAAACAAGTAATTCCAACATCAGGAGCTTCAAAAAAGAAAAATAATAAAAGTTAGATATGGCAAATAGTATCAAAGAGCAACAAGATATTCTTGAAAAATTAAAAATTTACAAGCTAAATCCGATGCAAGAAGAAGCCTTGGATGTCATAGAGAAAAATGCAAACACCATATTGTTGTCTCCTACAGGTACTGGTAAAACTTTAGCATTTTTACTACCATTAATAGCACAATTAGATCCTGAATCTAAAGAAGTACAAGCATTAATTATAGTGCCTTCTAGAGAGTTAGCTATTCAAACGGAGCAAGTAATTAGAAATATGGGTTCTGGCTATAAAGTCAATGCCATTTACGGTGGTAGATCTATTGCTAAAGATAAAATAGAACTAAAACATACACCAACTATCTTAATAGGAACTCCCGGTAGATTGTATGATCATTTTGAGCAAGGTCGTTTTACTACAGAAGAAATCAAAACCTTGGTTATTGATGAGTATGATATTACATTTGAAGTGGGTGCTGAAGGTGAAATGAAAAGTATCATGAGTCATTTGCCAAATAGTACAAAGCGTATTTTGACTTCTGCTACCAAAGGGGTTTCAATACCAAATTACTTTAAACTAGATAAGCTTATTACACTAAACTACTTAAACGAAAACTTAAGTTCAAAATTAATAGTAAAAACAATCCTTTGTCTTTCTAAAAACAAACACAATACATTGGTAACTTTACTACATCAATTAGGAAATGATCCTGGTATTGTGTTTTGTAATAAAAAAGAGCGTCTTGAAGATTTGAGTCGCTTTTTAGATAAAAAGTACATTGCTCATACATGTTTCTATGCCGATATGGAGCAAAGAGACAGAGAACGTGCTTTGATACAATTAAGAAATGGGAGTGTTTCTATCCTAATTGCAAGTGATTTAGCATCAAGAGGAATTGACATTCCTGAAATGAAATTTATTATTCATTATGAAATTCCGGCTACGTTAAAAGCATATACACATAGAAATGGTAGAACTGCCAGAGTAAATGCAAAAGGAACCGCATATTTGATAAAAGGAGAAGGCGAGATATTTCCTGATTTTATAGAGAAATCGAAAATTGAAACCCTTTCAACTACAGGAAATCGTAAACCTAATTATTGGACAACCTTATTTATTTCGGG
>JAJRPL010000345.1 GCA_024280815.1 Bacteroidota bacterium | reverse complement strand
GTAGAAAAGAGCGGGGGTTTTCAATGTTGACGAGATCTTAGTCTCTGCGTATAAAATAACCTTATGCCGCTCTTTTGTTCTTTCTGATTAATAATGATAAAGTTATAAAAATAACTAAATCCTTTATAAAGCAAACTTAAGATGTATATAGTGCATACCTTCCTATCGTCAGGTACGACACCATATACTAACCGATAAGCGAACATTCAAAACCTACTCCTTCCTTTTAACCGCTATCAATTCTGAACCCGACATTAAATTGGCGATAACTTTTGTTTTAGGTAATTGCTCTAAAATTATTTTAATAAATACGGTTAGTGGTATGGAAAGTATCATACCGGGTACGCCCCAAAGAAAGCCCCAAAACATCAACATTATTAAGATGGTTATTACATTAATTGAAAAAGATTTACCCATAAATATTGGTTCTAAAATTCCGCCCATAACTACTTGAACAAGGGTTATTGCTAGTATAAAAAACAATAAAGTACTTGTAGGGTCTAGTTCTACAAAGGCAAATAATGATAACAATATCACTGAAATTACTGAGCCTATCATTTGTACAAAATTAATTACAAAGGCAAATAAACCCCAAAAAATAGGAAAACTAACATCAAAGTAGTAACACGCTAGCGTAAAGCCTAAACCTGTAAAAAAACTGATAATAAATTTTACTTTTATAAATGTTATAATATCTTTTTCTATTCGCATAAAAACTTTAATAGATGAGAATTCTTTACGAAGAATAGTGCTATGTAAAATCTTTTGAAAGTTTAAAGATTCTGCCAAAAGTAATATCGAAAAAAACAATGTCATTAATGTCATTGAAATAGTTTTACTTGCAATATCTACGGTAGATCCAAATATTTTACTAGTGTCTATAGCCTGAAAATAATGCATAGTAATACTTTTACCCTCTACCCTTTCAATACCCAAAAAGCTTTCAAATGGCAGTATTAATGTTTCTAATTTTGATTCTGCCTTTTCAAATAAATTGTTTTCAGAGGCTAAAATTTCTTTACTTGAAAGATGTATAACTTCACCTAGTAATTTAAAGAATACTGCAATTAATACAACTACAATTACTAAACTAATTGTTTTTGGCACTCTTTTCTTACGTAACCATCGCATTAAAGGCCAAAAAAGTAAGGCAATAAACATAGAGAAAACAAGTGGTATAAAAATAAACGATAGTAGTTTTAGCACATAAAAAAGTACCGGTATGGCTATTATTAATAAAAGTATATTGGTAGTTTTTCTTTCGTTCATTCTCTAAATTTTTTTTTCTATTCGCCTTTATTGATTGTTTTTCACCAACAAAAACCTACTCTACTTCCAATAAAAAATAATTCTTCTTACCGCGTTGTAGTAAAATATATTTGTCACTTATTAAATTATTTGTAGTCAAATTAAAACCTTCTGTAACCTTTTCTTTATTAACTGAAATAGAATTCTCTTTTAACGCTCTTCTGGCTTCTCCATTCGACTTTAAAAATCCTGATTTCTCATTCAGTCCGTCAACAATAGAAATTCCGTTTTCAAGATCTGATTTTGTAATTTTTGCTTGTGGTACACCGTCAAAAACATCTAAAAAAGTTTTTTGATCTAAACTCATTAAATCGTCTGAAGTAGATTTACCAAACAAGATATTAGAAGCTTTAATTGCATTATCTAAAGCCTCCTTAGAATGTACCATGGTAGTAACTTCATTGGCTATTGTTTTTTGCAATACACGTAAATGTGGTGCCTCTTTTTGTTCTTTAATTAGGTTTTCTACTGTTTCTTGATCTAAAAATGTAAAAATTTTGATATACTTTTCAGCATCAGCATCAGAAGCATTTAACCAATATTGATAAAATTTATACGGTGATGTTCTTTCTGTATCTAACCAGATATTTCCGCCTTCTGACTTTCCAAATTTGGTGCCGTCTGCCTTGGTAATTAACGGACAAGTAATGGCATACGCCTTTCCTTGTGCTTTACGGCGTATCAACTCTGTGCCTGTAGTGATATTTCCCCATTGGTCAGAACCACCCATTTGTATTTTACAATTATTCTCTTGGTATAAGTGTAAAAAATCATACCCTTGAATTAACTGATAAGTAAATTCAGTAAAACTCATACCTTCTGTAGACTCAGAACCTAAACGGTTTTTAACAGAGTCTTTAGCCATCATATAATTTACGGTAATGTGTTTACCAATATCTCTAGCAAAATCTAAAAAAGAAATACTTTTCATCCAATCATAATTATTGACTAGTGTAGCAGCATTTTCAGTGGTAGCATCAAAATTTAAAAAGCGTTCTAATTGACTTTTTATTCCGTTTACATTTTTTGTCAACGTAGCTTCGTCTAATAAGTTTCGTTCAGAAGATTTTCCTGAAGGGTCACCAATCATTCCTGTTGCTCCACCTAATAGAGCTACAGGTTTGTGTCCGTGTTTTTGAAAGTGCATCAATAAAATAATTTGTACTAAACTACCAATGTGTAAAGAATCTGCTGTAGGATCAAAACCAATATACGCACTAGTTACCTCTTTAGAAAGTTGTTCTTCAGTACCTGGCATTATATCATGTAACAAGCCTCTCCAACGGATTTCTTCTACAAAATTTTTCTTCATTTCTTTTACTTATTTTGGCAAATATAAACTTATACCTTATGAATTTCAAGCACTAGCTATAAATATTTAGAAAACCTATTTCTTTGTCAAACTTAAAATCTGCCTTTGTTTTCTTTTTTATTAAACTTTTGTGAAAATCTGTGTAATTCGTGTCTTAAATACTTACTTTAGACCCATGATTTTAGTTACTGGAGGCACAGGTTTGGTCGGTTCTCATTTGTTATATCAATTGGTATTGCAACATGAAAAGGTGATGGCTATCCACAGAAAAAACAGCAATCTAGAAGCTGTAAAAAATGTTTTTTCTTACTATACTGAAAATTCGGAAACTCTTTTTTCATCCATTACATGGATAGAAGCTGACATTACAGATATTCCTTCGTTAACGCTAGCTTTTCAAGACATCACTTATGTTTATCACTGTGCAGCATTAATTTCTTTTAGTAGTAAAAACTATAAAAAAATGCGAAAAATCAACATTGAAGGCACTGCAAATATTGTGAATTTGTGTATTGCCAATCAAATTAAAAAATTGTGTTTTGTGAGCTCTGTTGCGGCTATAGGAAAACCGTTAATTGGCAATCAAATTACCGAAGAAAACGAATGGAATGTTGCAGAAAACAATTACGGTTATGCCATAACAAAATATGGTGCTGAAACTGAAGTTTGGCGTGCGTCTCAAGAAGGTGTTGATGTGGTAATTGTAAACCCTGGTGTAATTTTAGGCGGTGGTTTTTGGAAAAGTGGTTCTGGTAAATTATTTGACAAGACCTACAACGGATTTAAATTTTATACAGAAGGAGTTACAGGTTTTGTTGGTGTGGTTGATGTGGTAAATGCTATGGTACAATTAATGCAAAGTTCTATAAAAAATGAACGTTACTTACTTATTAGTGAAAACGTTTCATTTAAGTCTGTTTTTTTCGCTATAGCGGATGGTTTCAATAAAAAAAGACCTTCTGTAAAGGTCAATAAATTAATGAGCGGCATTGCTTGGCGTTTAGGATGG
>JAJRPL010000344.1 GCA_024280815.1 Bacteroidota bacterium | reverse complement strand
TAATTTTTGATGCCGATGCCGATGGAGATAATGATATCTATATAGTGAGTGGTGGTAATGAATTTGATTATGATTCAGAAATGCTACAAGATCGGTTGTATGTAAATGATGGTAAAGGCAACTTTACAAAGTCATCAACAGCCTTACCTAAGATGTTAACTAGTGGATCTAGAGTTTTTCCTTTTGATTATGATAAGGATGGCGATTTAGATTTGTTTGTTGGTGGTAGATTAATACCTAAAAATTATCCGCAACCAGCCAATAGTTATATTTTGGAGAATGTAAGTACAAAAGGAAATCTGAAATTTGAAAATAGCACTAAAAAAGTTGCTCCTGAATTAGAAAATTTAGGGATGGTTACCAGTGCAAGTTGGACAGATATTGATAAGGATGGTTGGACAGACCTTGTTGTAGTAGGTGAGTGGATGCCTATTACTATTTTTAAAAATAATAAAGGCAACTTTAAAAATAGCACGAAAGAATTTGGACTAGAAGATGCCACAGGATGGTGGTTTAGTATTAAAGAAGGTGATTTTGACCAAGATGGTGATATCGACTTCATTGTGGGTAATAACGGACTCAATTTTAAATATCAAGCCAAAGAAAATGAAACCTTTGATGTGTATTTTAATGATTTTGATAAAAATAAACATGGTGATATTGTATTGAGTTATTTTGATGATGGTAAAAAATATCCGTTAAGAGGAAGACAATGTTCCTCGCAGCAAATTCCTGCTATAGAAAAGAAATTTAAAAATTATGAAGATTTTTCAGTAGCTACATTAGAAGATGTATATACCAAAAATGATTTGGATAAATCACTACATTATCAAGTGAAATTATTTGCAAGTGTGTATTTAGAGAATAAAGAGGGAGAATTTATTTTGCACAACCTTCCCAATTTAGCTCAAGTATCAAGTGTCAATCAAATTTTAATTAAAGATTTTGATAAAGACTCTCATTTAGATGTGGTTATTGCGGGTAATTTATATATGACAGAAGTCGAAACACCAAGAAATGATGCCAGTATTGGTTTGTTTTTAAAAGGAGATGGTAAAGGGGAGTTTAAACCTGTACCAGGACATAAAAGTGGTTTGTACACGCCTGGTGATGTGAAAGATTTAGCAATGATCAAAATTCAAGGGAAAGAATATATAATTGTTGCTAAAAATTATGAAGACATTCAGTTTGTGAGAATTAATTAAAATATTTTAGTAAGAATGTCTGTTATGTAAACATGGTAAATTTGATATACTTTTTTCATAAAATGAAACCTTCGTTAAAAAAGGTGCTAGAGAAGAGTAGTGATTTTTACAAACAATTAGATAAAAATGACAAACGAAAATTTGAGTATCGAGTTTCAAAATTTGTCAAAGAACATAATTTTATAGGAAGAAAAGAAGTAATAATTACACCAGTTAAGGAGGTGGTAATTTCTTCCATTGCTATCATGTTAACTTTTAAAATGCGTAATTACCTCTATAAGTATTTTAAAAATATTATTATCTACCCTTCTAATTACTTATCATTAAAGACAAATCAATTACATAAAGGGGAAACGAACCCTAAAGTAAAAACAATTGTATTTTCTTGGGAAAGTTTTGTTGAAGGAATTAAAATTCCAGATGATAATCTTAATTTAGGGATTCATGAATTTACTCATGCTTTATATTTTAGTTTTTTAAAACAGCACCATTATGAAGCAAAAAAGTTTATCAACAACACTAAAAGTATTTTACACTTTATAACTGATCCGATAGAAAAGAAAAGAATACTTGCTTCAGGTTATTTAAGAGACTATGCTTTTGAAAATAAACATGAATTTTTAGCTGTAATCACAGAAAATTATTTTGAAACACCAAGAGAATTTCATAAGAAACTACCTCAGTTATTTATTGCAGTTAATAATTTGTATGAGATTTATAATAAAAAAGGAAACTCATTTTGGTAAATTAGGATTCTTGCTTTTAGAATATGAAAAGATTGTTGTATCATTACAATATTAAATTTTTACTTCATGGAATCCCAAAAAAACATTTCAAAACTAAAAATTGATGATCAAAATATAATTCAGAATAAAGAATTGAATATTTGGGAAGCTTTGATTCCCGTTATCCTTTTAATGGCAATGTTAGCGTATAACATTTTTTTTGTTGAAGGTCAAGAACTGTTAGGGGCTTATACCAATCAATATATTTTAGTTACTGCAGGTGTTATAGCTGCTATTGTTGGCTTTTTTAACAAGGTGTCATTACAGTTAATGATTTCTGAAATTTGGGAGAATTTAAAAAGTGTTTTTGTACCCATTATGATTTTATTTTTAGTAGGTGCTTTGGCTGGAACATGGTTGGTAAGCGGAATTATTCCAGCAATGGTGTATTATGGTTTACAGGTCTTGAACCCGAATATATTTTTGCCAGCATCAATTATTATAGCTGCAATAATATCTATTGCAACAGGTAGTTCTTGGACAACTTCTGCAACTGTAGGTATTGCTTTGGTTGGCATTGGCAGTGCTTTGGGTATCCCCACAGGAATGATTGCAGGTGCCGTAATCTCAGGTGCTTATTTTGGCGATAAAATGTCACCGTTAAGCGATACTACAAATCTTGCTCCAGCCATGGCAGGGACTGACTTATTTACACATATTAGATATATGGCATTTACTACGGTGCCAACCATTATAATAACATTGATTGTTTTTAGTATTATAAGTATGAATATAGACACTACAGGTAGTGCTGATATTAGCGGATTACTGAATTCAATTGATAAAACTTTTAATATCACGCCCTATTTATTTATTGTGCCATCTATAGTAATACTATTAATTGTAACAAAAACAAAACCTCTTATTGCGTTAGGTGTTGGCGTACTATTGGCAGCAGTATTTGCTTTTATATTTCAAGCAGAAGTGTTGAACGGTATTTCTTCATCAAACATTAAATCGATTGTAAATGCCATTTTTGTGGATACAGAAATTACAACAGATAATGAGAGTTTGAATAAATTATTTTCTGCTGGAGGTATGAAGGGTATGATTTGGACCATTTTATTAATTATGAGTGCCATGGTATTTGGCGGAGTTATGGATGCTATTGGTGCGTTGGCACGTATCACAAAAGAATTATTAAAATTAGCAACTTCAGTTTTCGGTTTGTTTGCCAGTACAGTATTTAGTTGTTTGGGTTTAAATGCGATTGCAAGTGATCAATATTTAGCTTTAGTGATACCTGGTAAAATGTTT
>JAJRPL010000343.1 GCA_024280815.1 Bacteroidota bacterium | reverse complement strand
TTTTCTAATCTTAATTCAGTATATTTTCTTTCTACACCTTCTACAGCACCTTTTACCACATATTCTCTACGTTGAATAGTAGAAATTGTTGGTGCATACGTTGACGGACGACCAATACCTAACTCTTCTAAACGTTTCACCAAAGAAGCTTCAGTAAACCTTCCCGGAGGTCTTGTGTAACGTTCTGTAGCCGTAATGAAATTTCGATCTAACGCTTCATTTACAGAAAGTTTAGGTAACATGCCTGCTTGTTCTTCATCTTCATTATCAGTCCCTTCTAAATATACTTTTAAGAAACCTTCAAAAGTAATCACCTCACCATTTGCAGTTAAGGTTTGTGAATTTTTATTATTTGAAATCTTAACATTGGTACGTTCTAGCTGAGCATCGCTCATTTGAGAAGCAATGGTTCTTTTCCAAATTAAACTATACAATCTATCTTCATCATGTCCTAAAGAAACTTCGTGCGTACTCATAGTTGTCGGACGAATAGCTTCGTGAGCTTCTTGTGCTCCTTTTGATTTTGATTTAAAATCTCTAGGATTACTATACTCAGAACCATAAGATGAAGTAATTTCTTCTTGAGCAGCAACTTTTGCATCATTTGATAGATTTACACTATCTGTTCTCATATACGTAATAAGACCAGCTTCATACAAACGTTGTGCAATCATCATTGTTTTTGCTACAGGAAAATATATTTTACGTGAAGCCTCTTGCTGTAATGTAGATGTTGTAAATGGTGCTGCTGGTGTTTTCTTTGCTGGTTTGGTTTGCAAATCAGCCACCTTAAATTCAGCAGCTACACATGAATTTAAAAATGCTTCAGCTTCAGCTTTCGAAGTGAAATTTTTAGGTAATTTGGCTTTAACTATTTTTCCATTAGTATTCTTGAATTCGGCATCTATCCGATAAGAAGCTATGGCATTAAACTTTTCTATTTCACGTTCACGTTCAACAATTAAGCGTACAGAAACTGATTGTACTCTACCTGCAGAAAGACCTCCTTTTACTTTACGCCAAAGTATAGGTGATAATTCATAACCTACCAATCTATCTAACACTCTTCGTGCTTGTTGAGCATCCACCAAATTGTAATTGATATCTCTAGGGTTTTCTACCGCTTTTAAAATAGCACCTTTAGTAATTTCATGAAAAACAATACGCTTTGTATTTTCCTTTTTTAATTTTAATTGCTCTGCTAAATGCCAAGCAATGGCCTCACCCTCTCTATCTTCATCACTTGCTAACCAAACTGTATCAGCTTTTTTTGCAAGACTTTTTAATTTTTTAACTACTGCTTTTTTATCATCAGATACAATATACTTCGGAGAAAAATCACCCTCTACATTAATACCTAATTCTTTAGATGGTAAATCTGCTATATGTCCATAACTTGACTCTACCTGAAAATCTTTACCTAAAAATTTCTCTATGGTTTTTGCTTTTGCAGGTGACTCAACTATTACTAAATTTTTTGCCATATTCTTTAGTTCAATAATTTAAAACAGCCTATAAATTAACTATTTTGAGAGTGCAAAAGTATATCAAATTTTTTAATATTGATTTTTTTATATCATTAATCGTGTTTTTATCACTTTTTTAGGATGTTAATTTTCTGCCAAATTGTCATAAAATATCGTTTTTGGTTGTATCTTTGCATTCCAAATTTTTGTAAAGGTAATGTCAGTAGAAAAAATTATAGAAGAAGAAAAACAAGGACAATCACTCATTACTGAGCAGGTTAATAACAATCATAAAAAATTATTTATTGAAAGTTATGGCTGTCAAATGAATATGAATGATAGTGAAATTGTTGCTTCTATTTTAGCTAAAGAAGGTTATAATACTACTCAAAATTTAGAAGAGGCTGATTTGGTATTGGTAAATACGTGTTCTATTCGTGATAAGGCAGAACAAACCATTAGAAAGCGATTACAAAAATACAATCGTGTAAAACTAAAAAAGAATAGAAAAATGAAAATTGGTGTGTTGGGCTGTATGGCTGAACGCTTAAAAACCAAATTTTTAGAAGAAGAAAAAATGCTTGATTTGGTAGTTGGACCTGACGCTTATAGAGACCTACCCAATTTAGTTAAAGAAATAGAATCTGGTAGAGATGCTGTAAATGTATTGCTCTCTAAAGAGGAAACCTATGCAGATGTTTCTCCTGTAAGATTAAATTCTAACGGAGTTTCAGCTTTTGTTTCTATTACTAGAGGATGTGACAATATGTGTACTTTTTGTGTAGTTCCATTTACCAGAGGGAGGGAACGAAGTAGAGATCCGCAAAGTATTATTAAAGAAATTAGAGATTTAAAAGATCAAAATTTTAAAGAGGTTACTTTACTAGGTCAAAATGTAGATAGTTATGTTTGGTATGGTGGCGGACTCAAAAAAGATTTTGACAAAGCTTCAGAAATAGCCAAAGCAACTGCGGTAGATTTTGCTTCATTATTAGATATGTGTGCTACAGCGTTTCCTAAAATCAGATTTAGATCTTTCACTTCTAATCCGCAAGACATGAGTTTAGACGTATTACATGTCACGGCAAAACATGATAATATTTGTAAATACATTCACCTGCCCATTCAGTCTGGTAGTACTAAAGTATTAAACCGTATGAACCGCCAACATACTCGAGAAGAATATATTGAATTGATTGACAACATCAGAAAAATAATACCTGAATGTGCCATCTCTCAAGATATTATTACAGGTTTTTGTGGAGAAACCGAAGAAGATCATAAAGAAACTCTTTCATTAATGGAGTATGTAAAATACGATTACGGATATATGTTTGCATATTCAGAAAGACCTGGAACCTTAGCTGCCAAAAAATTTGAAGATGACATACCTCTTGAAGTTAAAAAAAGACGTTTAGCAGAAGTAATTGCATTACAAAGAGAACATTCTCATGTTAGAACCAAAGCTTTTGTTGGTAAAACTATGGAGGTGCTTATTGAAGGAACTTCAAAAAAATCTGATCAACATTGGAAAGGAAGAAATACTCAAAACACCGTAGCAATTTTCCCTAAAACAGGAAATGAGACTCTAGGTGATTTTGTAATGGTTAAAATTAATGATTGTACGAGTGCAACACTGTTAGGTACAGTTGTAAATAGAGAATAGAGTCCCGAAGCCTCGGGAGAGAATAGAGAAGTTTGGAAATAATTTAGTAAAATTTGTGTCTTAAAATGGAAAACTTACAAACTATAAAACAACGCTTCGGAATAATCGGTAACGATATTCATTTAAACAGAGCGTTAGAAAAAGCAATAAGAGTTGCTCCTACTGACATATCAGTATTGGTTACTGGTGAAAGTGGTGTAGGTAAAGAATCTATCCCAAAAATTATTCATCAATTATCACATAGAAAACATGCCAAATACATTGCCGTTAATTGTGGTGCTATACCAGAAGGTACTATTGACAGTGAATTATTCGGACACGAAAAAGGTTCTTTTACAGGTGCTACACAAGCTAGAAATGGCTATTTTCAAGTTGCTGATGGTGGTACTATTTTTTTAGATGAAGTAGGTGAATTGCCATTAACCACTCAAGTACGCTTATTACGTGTATTAGAAAATGGTGAATTTATGAAAGTCGGTTCTTCGCAAGTACAAAAAACAAATGTGAGAATTGTAGCAGCTACTAATTTAAATATGATGGAAGCCATCCATAAAGGCAAATTTCGTGAAGATTTATATTACAGGTTAAGTACTGTAGAGATTAATCTACCTCCGCTTAGAAAACGAAAAGATGACATTCATTTATTGTTCAGAAAATTCGCTTCTGATTTTGCACAAAAATATAATATGCCAACCGTAAGGCTAGAAGATAATGCTCTACCTCTATTATTGAATTACCCTTGGAAAGGTAACATTCGTCAGTTGAGAAACATTACTGAACAGATCTCTGTTATTGAACAAAACAGAAGTATTTCTGCCGGTTTACTTAGACAGTATTTACCAGATCACAGTTCTAATTTCCCTGCATTAATCAATCAGAAAGGCAATAGTGATTTTGCCAATGAGCGTGAAATACTATACAAAGTGCTTTTTGATATGCGTAATGATATAACCGATTTAAAAAAACTAACCCTAGAATTAATGCAACATGGAAAAATTGCTAAAAATGAGGAAGATACTCAACGTTTAATTCAAAAAATTTATGGAGAAGACAATAATGACACCGATAATTTAGTCGAAATTATACGACCAGAAAAAAGTACTAATTATCAAGAAGAATCTACTAATTATAATGATGATTTTCAAGATGCTGTAACGGTAGAAGAAACGTTGTCTTTACAAGAAAAAGAATATGAAATGATAAGAAAAGCATTAGACAGAAATTTAAACAAACGAAAGCTAGCTGCCAAAGAACTAGGCATCTCTGAAAGAACTTTATATCGAAAAATTAAACAATACGATTTATAACTAAGCAAATTGTATTAACTTTGAAAGTTAATAGGAAAAACCTATTTATCAAACATGAAAAAAATCATTGTACTCACATTAATACTACTTACAACCTTAAGTTGTAGCTATAAATTATCTTTTACAGGAGGTAGTACTGGTGATGCAAAAACCATACAGATTGATTATTTTCCGAATAATGCGGCCTTAGTTGAACCTACACTTAGCAATAAATTCACTCAAGCTTTAAGAGATTTATTTACACGTCAAACCAATTTAAGTTTAACAACTGCAAATGGCGACTTGTATTTTGAAGGTGAAATTTCTGATTATAGAATCATACCTATCACCGCAACAGCAGATCAAACTGCTGCACAAAACAGGCTTACTGTTGCTGTAAAGGTTCGGTTTTACAATAAGTTAGTAGAAGAAGATAATTTCGAAAAAACATTTTCTTTTTATTCTGACTTTGGGGCAAGTCAACAACTTACAGGAAGTGTTTTAGAAACCGCTCTTGAAGAAATTTTTGAACGTTTAACACAAGATATATACAACGCTGCAGTAGCAAAATGGTAATTATGAATACATTAGAATTTACATCATTATTAAAGGAACCGTCTTCAATTACCTTGGATCAAACCAATGCAATTGAAGACGTTTTAGAAAATTACCCTTATTTTCAAGCTGCTAGAATTTTACATTTAAAAGGATTGAAAAATCAACATAGTTTTAAATACAATGCCACTTTAAAAACTGCGGCAGCTTACACAACCAATAGGACTGTATTATTTGATTTTATTACTACCAATATGCTTGACGCATCTAATGCCATAGAAAAGCAACAACAGCTTATTGTAGAAAATGAAGTTATTGATGTAGAAGTGGTAAAGAAACCTTTAGTCAGTAGCCCTGTCAATACAATAGAAACAAAAACTGAAATCATAAAGGAAAAATTAGAAATTGGCAAACCTCTAGTTTTTGACCTTGCTGAAATGCATTCTTTTAGTGAATGGTTACAGTTAACGCATCTAAAACCTATAGAAAGGGTAACCTCTGGTCAAACTACTGAACCAAAGTTAGTCAAACAAGAAAGTGTTAAAAAGGAAAATAAATTTGATTTAATTGAGCAATTTATTATTGCCAAACCAAAGTTAAAACCCCCTACAACTATTGAAAATATTGATGTTTCTTTTGAAAGCATTAAAGAAGACAATACCTTAATGACTGAAACATTGGCTAGGGTATATTTAGAACAAAAAAAGTACAAAAAAGCGATACAAGCTTTTAAAATATTAAGTTTGAAATATCCAGAAAAAAGTAGTTTCTTTGCAGACCGAATTAAAGCAATAAAATTTTTACAAAAAAATAATTCATAAACTATGTCTTATACTCTATTTTTAATCATGATTGTTATTGTAGCAATCTTATTGATATTAATTATCATGGTACAAAATCCTAAAGGAGGCGGATTATCTTCTTCTTTCGGAGGTCAAGGAACTCAAAATTTAGGAGGTGTACAAAACACTACCAATTTTTTAGACAAAGCAACTTGGACATTGGCTATTGCTCTTTTAGCATTGATACTATTATCAAATTTTGCAATACCAAGAACCAATAGTATTGATACAAAATCTCAAATTGAAAAGACACTTGATGACAGAAATCCTGTTCAAGAAGCTCCAACTGAGACACAACCAGAAACAACAAATGATTCAATCTAATACCAATTAGAATCTATACATTATAAAATGCCAACGAAATGACACGTTGGCATTTTTTTTACATACTATTTAAATAGTAATTACTTTTTTTTATATTAAATGCCTATCTGTCATAAATTAAAGAATGGCACATTTTTCGACTGTAACCAATTATATTAACTTAAAAATACACAAAAAATGAGTAAAATAAAAATCAAACCTCTTGCAGACAGAGTTGTTATTGAACCACTTGCTGCTGAAACTAAAACTGCTTCAGGAATTTACATACCTGACTCAGCTAAAGAAAAGCCCCAGCAAGGTAAAGTTGTTGCTGTAGGTAAAGGTACAAAAGACGAACCAACAACTGTAAAGGTTGGCGATACTGTTCTTTATGGAAAATATGCAGGTACAGAACTTAAACTTGAAGGTGGTGATTATATCATCATGAGAGAAAGTGATATATTTGCGATTGTATAACAATCCTATCCTAAAGGATTTAGAAACTGTAATCCTTTAAAAAACATCTAAATTATAATGTTCCCATTATTATGGGAATCACAAATAAAAATTTAATTATGGCAAAAGATATAAAATTTAATATTGAAGCACGTGACGGACTAAAACGTGGTGTTGATGCATTAGCAAATGCAGTTAAAGTAACTTTAGGTCCTAAAGGACGAAATGTAATTATTGGAAAACCTTTTGGCGGACCAGCTATTACTAAAGATGGTGTAAGTGTAGCAAGAGAAATTGAGCTAGAAGATACCTTAGAAAATATGGGAGCTCAAATGGTAAAAGAAGTAGCTTCAAAAACTAATGACTTGGCTGGTGACGGTACTACTACCGCTACAGTATTAGCACAAGCTATTGTAAAAGAAGGTTTAAAAAATGTGGCTGCAGGTGCAAATCCGCTAGATCTTAAAAAAGGAATAGATAAAGCTGTGGCTGCTGTTGTTGCTGATTTACAAAAACAATCACAAGTAGTAGGCAGTAAAATTGAAAAAATAAAGCAAGTAGCTTCTATTTCAGCTAATAACGATGAAAGTGTTGGCGACTTGATTGCACAAGCTTTCCAAAAAGTTGGTAAAGAAGGTGTCATTACTGTAGAAGAAGCAAAAGGAACTGAAACTTATGTAGATATTGTTGAAGGTATGCAATTTGACAGAGGATATCTTTCT
>JAJRPL010000342.1 GCA_024280815.1 Bacteroidota bacterium | reverse complement strand
TTGTATTTTTTTACTGTACATATTAAGGCTAGTTGGTCTACTTTTGTCGTAAAATAGATATTGACTTACTTGTGTTTTATTAGGTTTTAAATGTACTCATTCTAAATAAGAAAAAAAATTTAAAAAACAGATTTACTTAGAAAAACAAAGTCTTATCTTTGTTACATCAATAAAAACAAATCAAAATGAGTGGATTTTTATCTTCATCACTAGCCAGAAAGTATGCCATGGCACTATCGGCATTTTTTTTAATCTTTTTCTTATTAATGCATGTTACTATAAACCTTTTATCGGTTTTTAGTGAAAGTGCGTTTAATGCAGCTTCTCATTTTATGGGAACCAACCCTTTAATTCAGTTTGCAATGCAACCAATCCTAATAATTGGTGTTGTTTTTCATTTTGTAATGGGCTTTGTATTAGAATTGCAAAATAAGAAAGCACAAGGTGTTAAATATTATAGAAACAATGGTGCTGCCAATTCTACTTGGATGAGTAGAAATATGATTTATAGCGGATTGGCAATTTTAGCATTTATTGTATTACACTTTATTGATTTTTGGATTCCGGAATTGAATGTGAAATATCTTCAAGGAGATATGACAGGTTTATTACAAGATGGCGAAGGTTTAAGATACTTTGAAGAATTACATCATAAATTTGAAAACCCATTACGAGTTGGGGCTTATGTTATTGCATTTGTATTTTTAGCATTACATTTATTACATGGCTTTAACTCTGCATTTCAATCTATGGGGCTCAATAATAAATATACTAAAGGATTTGAAAAAGGAGCAAAAATATATTCAATTGTAATTCCTGCATTATTTATTTTTATTGCACTTTTTCATCATTTCAATCATTAAGATATTATGGCAAAATTAGATTCTAAAGTTCCAAAAGGTCCGATAGCAGACAAATGGACAACCTATAAAGATAAAATTGATTTAGTTAACCCAGCCAACAAACGTAATATTGATATTATTGTTATTGGTACAGGTTTAGCTGGTGGTTCTGCTGCTGCAACCTTAGCAGAATTAGGCTATAATGTGAAAGCATTTGCTTATCAAGATTCTCCAAGACGTGCACATTCTATTGCCGCTCAAGGAGGAATAAATGCTGCTAAAAACTATATGGGTGATGGCGATTCAAATTATCGTTTATTCTATGATACCGTAAAAGGCGGTGATTACCGTTCGCGTGAAGCCAATGTATATCGTCTAGCGGAAGTATCTGGTAATATTATTGACCAATGTGTGGCTCAAGGTGTGCCATTTGCTCGTGATTATGGTGGTTTATTAGATAACCGTTCTTTTGGAGGGGTTCTCGTTTCGAGAACTTTCTATGCTAAAGGACAAACGGGTCAGCAACTATTATTAGGAGCTTATTCTGCTATGAACAGACAAATTGCTCGTGGTAAAATTGAAATGTTTAACCGTCATGAAATGCTAGACGTTGTTTTAGTTGATGGTAAAGCAAGAGGTATTATTGCCCGTGATTTAATAACTGGAGAAATAGAAAGACACTCTGCACATGCCGTAGTTGTAGCTACTGGTGGTTATGGTAATGTCTATTTTTTATCTACCAATGCCATGGGTTCTAATGCAACTGCTGCTTGGAAAATACATAAAAAAGGGGCGTACTTTGCAAACCCTTGTTATACACAAATTCACCCTACTTGTATTCCTCGTTCTGGTGATTATCAGTCAAAATTGACGCTGATGTCAGAATCCTTACGTAATGATGGTCGTATTTGGGTGCCTAAACATCTTGAAGATGCAAAAGCCATTCAAGAAGGAAAATTGAAACCAACTCAAATTCCTGAAGAAAATAGAGATTATTATTTAGAAAGACGCTATCCTGCATTTGGTAATTTAGTGCCGCGTGATGTAGCTTCAAGAGCTGCAAAAGAACGTTGTGATGCTGGTTATGGTGTAAATGCAACAGGTGAAGCAGTATATTTAGATTTTGCTTATGCTTTTGAACGATATGGAAAAGAACAAGCTAAAATTCACGGAATTAAAAATCCTTCAAAAGAAGAAATTATAAAATTAGGGCAAGGAATTATAGAAGAAAAATACGGGAATTTATTCCAAATGTATGAGAAAATTATTGCTGAAAACCCTTATGAAACCCCAATGATGATCTATCCAGCTACACATTATACTATGGGTGGCGTTTGGGTTGATTATAATTTAATGACCACCGTTCCTGGTTTGTATTGTATTGGTGAAGCCAATTTCTCAGATCACGGTGCAAATAGATTAGGAGCCTCTGCATTAATGCAAGGTTTGGCCGATGGTTATTTTGTGTTGCCTTATACAATTGGCGATTATCTATCAGATGATATCCGAACAGGAAAAATTTCTACAGATACCTCAGAATTTGATGAGGCTGAAAAAGAAGTAAAAGAGCGGTTAGATTTCTTTATCAATAATAATGGTACACATTCTGTAGACCATTATCATAAGAAATTAGGTAAAGTAATGTGGGATAAAGTAGGGATGGCTAGAAATGAAAAACATTTAAAAGAAGCTATTGCTGAAATAAAAGAAATACGTGAAGACTTCTGGAAAAATGTAAAAGTTCCAGGTAGTTTAAATGAATTCAATCAAGAATTA
>JAJRPL010000341.1 GCA_024280815.1 Bacteroidota bacterium | reverse complement strand
ACAAAAATATTCAGATCAATTATTTTTGGAAGTAAGGAAAAATAAAAACGGATTAGGGACAGCATACATACATGGTTTTAAGTGGGCATTATCAAGAGAGTATGAGTATATTATTGAAATGGATGCAGATTTTTCTCACAGCCCTAAAGATTTAATTAGACTTTATAAAGCATGTCGCACTTTTGGTGCTGATGTTTCTATAGGATCGAGATACTCTAAGGGTGTAAATGTAGTAAATTGGCCAATGAATAGGGTTTTATTGTCTTATTTTGCAACAAAATATGTACGTTTTATAACTAGAATGCCAATACATGATACTACAGCTGGCTTTGTTTGTTACAAACGAAAAGTATTGGAAACAATTAATTTAGATAAAATTAAATTTATTGGTTATGCTTTTCAAATTGAAATGAAGTTTAAAGCATGGAAACATGGGTTTAATATCAAAGAAGTTTCCGTTATTTTTAGAGATAGAACACAAGGAGAATCTAAAATGGACAGCTCTATTATAGGAGAGGCTATTTTTGGAGTGATAAAAATGAAATTAAAAGGCTTACCAAAATCAAAATAATGAAGAAAATAGTAATAAAAAATGCCAAGATAATTAATGAAGGACAAATTATTGTTAGCGATGTGCTTATCGAGGGTAAGTTCATTGTAGAGATAGGAAATGGTATTGAAATTTTACCCGAAACCAAGGTCATAGATGCTTTAGGCAACTACTTATTACCTGGAGTTATTGATGATCAAGTGCACTTTAGAGAGCCGGGTTTAACTCATAAAGCCAATATTGCTACAGAAAGTAAAGCAGCTGTCGCAGGAGGAATAACCACTTTTATTGAAATGCCAAACACGGTACCACAAGCCACAACACAAAAATTATTACAAGATAAATTTGATGTTGCCGCCAAAACATCTTATGCCAACTATTCTTTTATGTTTGGTGGTACCAATGATAATTTAGAAGAATTATTAATAACTGACCCTAAAAAAGTTGCTGCAATTAAATTATTTTTAGGCTCATCAACAGGTAATATGTTAGTAGATGATGAAGTTGTTTTAGAAAAAATATTTTCTTCTACTAAAATGTTGATTGCAGTTCATTGTGAAGACGAAACCATTATTCAAGACAATTTAGCAAGTGCTAAAGCAGTTTATGGTGATAATATCCCGATTGAATTACACCCTAAAATTAGAAGTGAAGAGGCTTGTTATACCTCATCTTCAAAAGCTGTAGCTTTGGCAGAAAAAACAGGAGCAAGGCTACATGTTTTTCATTTATCTACAGCAAAAGAAACGGTTTTATTTAGAAATGATATTCCGCTAGAAGAAAAACAAATTACGGCAGAGGTTTGTATACATCATTTATGGTTTGACGATTCTTTTTACAAAGAAAAAGGGACGCTAATTAAATGGAACCCCGCAATTAAAACGAAAGCAGATAAGAAAGGACTTTGGAAAGCCTTATTGACCGATAAAATAGATGTCATTGCAACTGATCACGCTCCGCATACTTTAAAAGAAAAATCTCAAGTATATACCAAAGCACCTAGTGGAGGTCCATTAGTGCAACACGGTTTGTTGGCAATGCTAGAAGCAACACATCATGGTATTTTATCCTTAGAAAAGTTGGTAGAAAAAATGTGCCATAATCCTGCAATTTTATTTCAAATTGAAAAAAGAGGATTTATAAAAAAAGGCTATTATGCTGATTTGGTTTTGGTAGATTTAGAATCACCACAATTAATTACTAAAGACACTATTCTATACAAATGCGGTTGGTCTCCTTTTGAAGGTACTACTTTCAATTCAGAGATTACACATACATTTGTCAATGGTGTTTTAATGTACAATCAAGGAGAGTTTAATGAAGAAAGTAAGGGTATGCAAATAACTTTTAATAGGTAATCTCTCAGAGATTTTTGGTAATTATCATAATAAACAAATGAAAAAAACAGTATCAATATTTTTTCTATTTATAGTTCTTTTATCCTGCACTAGCAGAACAATCTATAAAAAACCAGAGAATCTTCTCAGTAAAGAGAAAATGATTGAAATTTGGACAGATATTTATATCGCTAGAGGAGCAAGGCATATCAAAACAAAAGAATTAAGAAAAAACATAAATTATACACCGTTAGTTTTCAAAAAACACCAAATAGATAGCCTTCAGTTTAGCGAAAGTAATTTGTATTATACTTCTAAAATAGATGATTACGAAAAAATGTTTTTAGAGGTTGAAAAACGACTCAAAGAGAAACAAGAAATTTACAATCCTAAATCTGATATAGATTCTATTATTGAAGATGCAAAAGAAATCCATAGAAAAGATTTAAAGTAAGGGTAAGTACTATAAAATGTCATTCAGCCCAGAAGTCTCGGGAGTAGTGAAGAACCTCTACATGTTACTTCTTAATTTTAGATTCTTCGGTAAGACATTGTAAATTACACAGTACAAAACAACACATTACCCTTTTAAACATCCTTAAGATAATCTTTACAAGTACTCTTAATCGTTTCTTCTAAAGGTATAAATTGAAAATTAAGAGCTTCTTTTATTTTGGTGTTGGAATAATGATAATGGTTGTGTGAAGATTTTGCAGAATGTTTTGTAATTAATGGTTCTTTACCATTAAATTTACTTAAAATCCATCCTAAACGCCAAGCAATGCCGCTCATTAATTTATTGACCTTTACAGAAGGTCTTTTTTTATTGAAACCATCCGCTATAGCGAAAAAAACAGACTTAAATGAAACGTTTTCACTAATAAGTAAGTAACGTTCATTTTT
>JAJRPL010000340.1 GCA_024280815.1 Bacteroidota bacterium | reverse complement strand
TAACCAAAGACGATTTTAAATTTTTAGAAGGACAAACTGAAGTTACTTTATTGTATGGCGATAAAGATGAGTATTTGTCAGAACCATTTATGGTCAATGCTTTAAAACGTTTTGATAAACTGTTTGGCAATACTTCAAAAGTTATTGTTTTTGATGGTGTTCATGAAGTTAAGAAAGAGTTGCTAGAGCAGTTTTGTTAGGGGTTAATACAAAAAACCAAATAACCATAAAGGAATTGTATTCAACGAGCCATATTCAATATCATCTTTTACTACAAATGCCTTAGCTATATTCTTTAATTGTTTTTTTGTTTTTCCCTTACCACCAATTTCAATAGTATAAGTTTTGTCAATAATAAAATCTGCTTTATCTGATAAGTGAAGTTCAACAATACCAGACAATTGATTCACAAAAAAAGTTTCTCTTATCGTTCCTGTTTTCCATGAGTCATTTGAAAGTACTTTCAATAGATTACTATTATTTAAATACAGTTTTTCAGGTTTTCTCAAAGCCCCAATACCACTGGTTAGTTTACTTAATTGATGTATTAATCGTGCACTTTCTAATAATTTTAATAACTGAATTAGAGTTGGTCTTGAAAGGTCAGTTAACTGACTTAATTTACTAATATTTGGGGTAAATGGAACACTTGTAGCAATACTAAATAATAAATTTTTTATTTTAACTAAAGTGTCAAAATGTAATGTTGCAACAGCGTTTAAATCAACATCTATTATTAAATTTACAATTTGAATTAATGATTGTTCATAGTTGTAAATACCATCATTAAAATAGGGGTAAGCACCATATTTAATATATTTTTGGAAGGCTTCTAATGGTTTAATTTTATTATTAATAGTAGTTGCTATTTCTTGATGATTGGTAAGTATTTCTTTAAGGGTATATGTAGGTAATTCAATATTTTTTTCTAAGTGAATAAACTCTCTAAGAGATAATTCTTTTAAATTATAAGTAGCAACTCTTCTACTCAAGTCTGATTCACCTGCATATATATTTAAAATAGACGATGATGTAAAGATTAGTTTTAAATTTGGTAAGTCGTCATAAATTAATTTAATTTCACGTGACCAGTTTGGTATTTATGAACCTCATCTACCAATAAGAACTTGCCTCCATATTTCACAAAAGTCTGTGCCAATTCATATAATGATTGATTTATAAAAAATAAATCATCCATGGCAATATATAATGCCGTACCATTTTTTGGTAAATGCAATGCCATGTGCTGTAATAATAAGGTGGTTTTCCCACTACCTCTTGCCCCTTTAATGGCAATTAATCTACTATCCCAATTAATTACATCTAATAAATAACGTTTGAATTTTAAAGGAACTCTCTGTACTTTTTCTTGTGATTTTGAAAATAAAACATCCATATTGTTAAATTAATTTTACAAATATAGTGATTAATTGTTAAATTAATTTTACAGTAATTGTTTTAATTATTCTAATCTAAAAAATAGTATAATAAAGTTGTAGTATTTATTAATTGAATCTAGCATTTTTCTAAACCATAAAAACTCGTTTTGTACATTTCATAAAATTAAGTTTTTTTAACTTGTTATACAACAAGCTAGATTAATAAAATTGTTTTGTCTTGAGAAAAGCCGTTTTCTTATAATGAGATGCTGAATCTCCCAACTATTTGAAGTGTAATATATTGGGTGTGAACGTGACGCTTGCAATAGTTGGGAAGAAGTATTGACTTTAGAAACATAAAAAATTCATAGATAAATATACCAATTTATCTATGAATTTATCTAACTACAGCAAACCACAACAGGCCATACTAACAATTAATTTTTTTGACCAAGCTCGTTATATGTCAGTTATTAAGATGTTAGTTTAACAAATAAGGATTCAATATGCCTCTTACAAAACTAAAGAGGACTTCTAAAATTAATAGTAGTATAATGATTATAAAAAACAACCAATAATAATATCTTTTTGTCAATTTTCTAGCTCCCATAATTGATGTTTTTTATGTGATTTAATTTTTTTATATTTTATAAAGTTTAAAGGTTTAATAATTGTTTAAAAAATTTAATAATAGAATCATAATTTTTTAGAAAACCAAACAAGAATATAGATTGTAAAAAACTTTTTTTCTTATTTGATTTCATAATTATATAGTAAAATATTAATATTGATATGAATCATTCATGCCATCCTGTACTCCACGACTAAAATCATCCCATTCAGATGCAATATATAGTGCTGCTGCAAAAACATAATTCCAACATCCCCCATCAACTTCTCTAATTTCTTTTGCATTCATTTCCTAAACACCATAATTTTCTAAATTTTTATTCAGTAATTTCTTATTGTTTTTTATTGGTCTTCATGAATGTGCAATTTAACCATTTTTCTAAACCATAAAAACTCGTTTTGTACATTTCATAAAATTAAGTTTTTTTAACTTGTTATACAACAAGCTAGATTAATATAATTGTTTTGTCTTGAGAAAAGCCGTTTTCTATACAATGAGATACTGAAACGAGTTCAGCATGACGACTAGTTGTCAATGACGGTTCAAAACTATGTTGCGTCTAACTTTACCAAGTCTGGTATTGTTTTGATACTACCAAGAATTGCTAGTAGATGAAATCATTATCAAATTTTCCGTTCAATCACATAGTTCACCATAGTGGATGGGACATCACCAAGTAGAAATAAAAGTTAATAAGAAAAATAAAACCCCATTTTTATTCTTAAATCTTTATCTAAAGACGGGTGTTCAGGAAGAAACCCTCTAGTTTTATAAGACACACTAGAAGAAATACCCATATTTTTTATGATATATTTTTTGTTTTTTAATAAATCATAGTTAACCGAAAGACTTGCAGAACCTCCAAAAGTACCTGAATTGGAAGTAAATGATGAATTTTCAGGTTGATTCCATAAATCAATAGAAGAAGATATATTTATTTTTGAAGAAACAACGTAGTTATTCAAACTGATTCCTCCAGCCATAAAAACATTGTTTTGATTCAAATTTTCACGAATATAGGAAGATACCTTATACCTATCCTTTAAGATAAAATATAAATTTTGATCAAAATAATCACCAAAAGGAGCTAATGAATGACCTAATGAAAAGTTACCTTTAAAATTATTGGAAATTTTAAAATTTGTTTTTCCATATATAACTGGGCTAAGTAAGTTTGTGAAAGAACGCCAAGCTAATTTTTTAGCATATTTCTGTTCATTATCTGTTAAATCATTAAATTGTGTGTAGCGATGAAATTTGTCATTAGGTCTGTGTAGATGACGTATCATACCCCAAATATCATGACCAACAATATCTCTATCTAATTCATTCTTCTCTTCTTGAAGTTCTGGGGAAAGTGAAGGTATAAATGTTGTTATATTGTAAAAAATAGATGAAATTTTTCTCAGTAAAAATTCTTCTTTTAAATTATTGAAATTCTCGTCATTAAATACTAATAATTTTTCAATACTGTTACTTAATGCATAATCTGATTCTAAACCTGCTGTGTGTAGATGTATATATGTAGGTAAGTCATTATCTCTAAGATTTTTCAATGTTACATCTGAAACGCCTTTTACGTAAGCAGCACCTTTGCTATTAAAAAAGGGCTGACTGATACTGCCAATACCTTTATTTGTTAAAACCGACCGATGTCCTTCTTCATGAGTTAAAGGCATTCCGAAAAAAGTGATTGCAAAATACTTTATACCTGAATTTAATATTTCATTATTAGAAACACTATCTATCGTTCTTGAAAGAATTCGGTAACTTGATAAATAATTTTGATTGAACTGACGCATGGTAGACTTCACATCGCCATCATAAATATCAAATTTATAAGACCTTATATTTTGAGCTTTAATAAAACATACAAAAGAAAGAAAAAAAAGGAGGGAAAGTCTTTTCATATAATATTTAATAAGAAGCTTGAAAAATTTAGTGAACTTTTCAAGCTTCTTTTTTTAGTTCAACGCTCTGTGTATAGCTTTGCCAATTGACACCCCTAATGCGAAAAGTAAAGCTCCTGCAGCGAAAAGCAAAAAGCTTCCTCCGTTAACATCTTTTTGTTCTTGAAGGCTTAATTCTTGAACTTGTATTTGATTTAAATTAAATTGATCCATTTTATTATGTTTATTGTTATTAATAATTATTTTATGATGTCATGGCTGATCTCCACAAGCCTATAAAGACACCAACTACAAAAGCAACGGCTAAAAAGCCCAAAATAGAGCCCCCATCAACTTCTCTAATTTCTTTAGCATTCATTTCTTGAACACCATAATTTTCTAAATTTTTCATAATTTAAAAGTTTTGTGCCCATATTTTTATTATATATGAGCAAGTTAAATATTTATTTTTTGTCTTGAAAATATTTTGTCTCTTTTTAAGAGATTGCCACTAAATTGCTAAGGCAATTTCTCGCAATGACATTACTTTTTCAATGACGGTTCAAAACATAATTATTACGTCTAATAACAAATACTACGTCTAGTATTCTAGTTTTGATACTGCTAATATAGATTCGCTCACTGCCAAAACCTGTCAGTCGCTAAAATTAATTACAATTCAATTCTAAATTTTCAAAGTTTTCTTTTAAAAGTGTACTCCCTGCATAAAT
>JAJRPL010000339.1 GCA_024280815.1 Bacteroidota bacterium | reverse complement strand
CGTTAAAAAAAGTGAAATTTTCAAAATCTGTTTTCCGTTCATACCGCTAAAGATATAAATTTTGTAGCTTCGCATAAATTAAATCATAGATTAAATGAAGATTGTTTTAAAAATATTTTTTTTTATTTTTATTGGAGGATTAATTGCAGGTCTGTATTTAAAAAATAGCAATCATCCAAAAGCAGAAATTATCCTCGGAGTTGACATTATCTTCTTATCCTTTGTTTTAATGCCTTTGTTTATTTTTTATCGCTATAGAAATGGTAAATATAAGAAGTATGTGTTAGATCCTAATAGTAAAAATCCTTTTAAAATTGATAAGGATAAGTTATAAGACGCTAAAACTCCCGAAATTTAGGAACAGAGTAGCTTTTTGTCAATTCAAATTACGTTTCTGAATAAAAAAACGTTTGATTAATTCACTACACTCTTCTTCAAGTACACCTCCAACGACTTTTGTTTTAGGATGTAATTGTGTTTTGTAATGTTTAAATCCGCGTTGTTTATCATGAGCTCCATATACTATGTTGCCAATTTGTGTCCAATAACTTGCACCTGCACACATTTGACAAGGTTCTAGTGTAACATAAAGTGTACAGTCTTTTAAATATTTTCCGCCTAAAAAATCGGCAGCAGCGGTAAAAGCTTGCATTTCTGCATGAGCAGTAACATCATTCAAGGTTTCTGTTAAATTATGTGCTCTAGCTATAATTTGATTTTTAATAACGATTACCGCACCAATAGGTACTTCATCTTTATCAAAAGCGGTTTCAGCTTCTTGCAAAGCACGTTTCATAAAATAGGTGTCATCGAATGGATTTAACATGAATTATATTTTTCGTAAAAATACAATTTCAACTCGTACATTTGCAATATGTCATCTCAATTATTAAATTTAATAAATAACCCCAAAGACTTACGTAAACTCTCTGCTGAGGAGTTACCACAACTCGCAAAAGAATTACGCGAATTTATTATTAATATTGTTGCCACTAAAGAAGGGCATTTAGGTGCGAGTTTAGGTGTGGTTGAGTTAACCATCGCCTTACATTATGTTTTTAACACACCAAACGACTTGTTGGTTTGGGATGTTGGTCACCAAGCTTACGGACATAAAATATTAACAGAAAGAAAAGAGGTTTTTCATACCAATAGACAATTGGGCGGGCTTTCAGGTTTTCCGAAACGAAGTGAAAGTAACTATGATGCTTTTGGCGTTGGGCATTCTTCCACTTCTATTTCTGCTATATTAGGGATGGCTATTGCATCTGTAATAAAAGGAGAAACTCAAAAACAACATATTGCTGTAATTGGCGATGCTTCTATTGCTAGTGGAATGGCTTTTGAAGGATTAAACCATGCAGGAGTTACGGATGCGAATCTACTCATCATTTTAAATGATAACGCCATGGGCATTGACCCAAGTGTTGGTGCTTTAAAAAACTACTTGACCAATATAAAAAAGGATAAAAAAGCTCGAAAACATAATATTATTGAAGCCTTAAATTTTGATTATTCAGGTCCGATTGATGGTCATAATTTGGAAGTTTTAATTGCCGAACTAAACCGATTAAAAACCATAAAAGGACCTAAATTTTTACATATTATTACCACCAAAGGTAAAGGATTACAAAAAGCGGAAGAAAATCAAGTTAGGTATCATGCTCCTGGTAAATTTGATGCAAAAACTGGAGAATTAGCACCTAAAGAGGTCTTCAGACTACCTCCAAAATATCAAGATGTATTTGGTTTAACCTTGGTTGAACTCGCCAAAAAAAATAAAAAAATTATAGGCATTACTCCAGCAATGCCTACAGGTAGTTCTTTAAAATTTATGTTAGAGGAAATACCTGACAGAGCTTTTGATGTTGGCATTGCAGAACAACATGCCGTTACCTTGGCAGCAGGCATGGCAACGCAAGGTATGCTTCCTTTTTGCAACATCTATTCTACTTTTTTACAACGTGCTTATGATCAAGTAATACATGATGTCGCTCTACAAAAATTACCTGTTGTTTTCTGTTTGGATAGAGCAGGATTGGTAGGTGAAGATGGTGCAACACACCATGGTGTTTTTGATATTCCTTTTTTAAGATGTATTCCAAATCTTATTGTATTTGCCCCAATGAACGAAATAGAGCTTAGAAACGCCATGTATACGGCACAATTAGGTCTTGAAAACCCAATAGTCATCCGATATCCTCGTGGAAGAGGCGTGACTTTAGATTGGCAACAACCATTTCAACAATTAGAAGTAGGCAAAGGACAACTTATAAAAAAAGGAACTGAAATTGCTATTTTAAGCATCGGAACCATCGGGAATACTGTGATAGAAGCTTGTAAAGATTTATCAGACACCTATAAAGTCGCACATTACAACATGCGTTTTGTAAAGCCTTTAGATGCAGATTTATTACATACCATATTTCAAAAATTTAATACTATATTAACAATAGAAGACGGAACCATCGTGGGCGGATTCGGAAGTTCTATCTTAGAATTTGCCCAAGTACATCATTATAAAAACAAAAACATTAGACTATTTGGTATTCCCGATGAGTTTATAGAACATGGTACTGTGCACGAATTACAAAAGAACATTGGGTTAGATGTAGAATCTATCCGTGATAGTGTTAAAGAGTTTTTGAACTAATTTGCTCTTAATTTAAAAAATGTTAAATTTGCACGCTTAACGGCTAATCATCCCCAATTAGTTTAATAATAATGTTCTAAACAAAATATTGGAATGAGAATTTTCTTAACTACTATAATCTCCCTGTTTTTTTATTCATTTGCTACTGCTCAAGTAACTGACTCAATACCTACTGCCAAACAATCAGGATCTGTAGGAAAAGTTATTATTGACACCTTACAAACAGTAAAACCTTTAGATTCTATAAAACCAAATGCTGCAACTGACGTCCAAACTCAGTTAGATTCTTTAAAACAACATAGTGAAGCTATAAAAATAGATTCGCTTAAATCACATATTTTTTCGCTTAAATCGCATATTAAATCGTTAAAATCACATATAAGTTTACTCAATGATCATAACAATTCGTTGAAATTAAATAATGGTTTACTAGAGAAACGCATTAATTTGTTGAAAATACAATCAGACTCTTTATTGAAACCTTATTATGCTATCCAGTTTGACTCTACTTTAAATAAAGATATTTATAATTCAAAATTTAGAGTATCTATACATAAATTAACCAACGACACCATATATATACCTCTACCAAAAGAAAATCGCTATATAACCCCCGTAAAACAATTAAAAGTTGACACTTTAAAAACTAAAAATAAAATAGCTGGTATTAATGTTAGAACTATAAAATATGCTGATGATCCTGTTTGGTGGGAACACAGAAATAGTATTGGTTTAGATATAAATGAGGCAACATTTCTAAATTGGAATTCTGGTGGTATTAATTCAATTTCGGGACTATTAAAGGTGGACCTAGCAAAGTTTTACAAGAAACTCCATGTGCTTTGGAATAATGAATTATATGTTCGTTATGGTTTAAACCAACAAGAAGAAAAAGGGTTACGAAAAACAGAAGATAAAATTGAATTTAACTCAACATTTGGTTACAGAAGAGATACTGTTTCTAATTGGTTTTACTCTGTAAAAATGAACTTTAGAACACAGTTTACAGATGGGTATAAATACCCTAAAAGGGATTCTCCAATT
>JAJRPL010000338.1 GCA_024280815.1 Bacteroidota bacterium | reverse complement strand
TTTAGCACGTATAACTTCTCCACCAAATGCCTGAGCAATACTTTGATGCCCCAAACAGATACCAAAAATAGGCGTAGTATCTGAAAATTCTCGTATGACATCAAGGGTTACACCTGCGTCATCTGGCGTTGAAGGTCCGGGGGAGAGGATGATTTTTTCAGGGTGCAGTGCTTTTATCTCATCTATAGTAAGTTCGTCGTTACGTATGACTTTAAGATCAGCACCAAGCTCTCTACAGTACTGTACGACATTATAAGTAAAGCTATCATAGTTGTCTATCATTAATACCATTATGGTTTCCATATGTTAAATATCAGGTATTATATCACTTCTATGATATTAACCCTCTTTATATTTTATTTTTATATAGTAGGGTAAATGGATTTATCCTACACTACATTTCTATTTAGATACTAGTTTCTCATTTACCTTTAAGATAGAGTACTCCTTACAGCCTCTTTCACTTCCTTCATCACAAGCTCGGGAATAAAGCCTTTTTGCTCTTAAAACATCTTTTTTAACATTTTCTCCTGCATGGTAAATAGCACCAAGAACAAGACACCCTCCTGCATAACCCAAATCACATGCTTGTGTATATAACTCAATCGCTTTTAGCTTATCTTGTTCTACACCTTCTCCAAAATCATAGAGAAATGCCAAATTAAAACATTTAGTTGCATTACCACTTTTACAAGTATCTTTAGATTCTTGCATTATATTCATATCAGTCTCATTCTTTATACTTACTCCCATAGTCAATAAAGTTGACGTTATATTTTCAGCTTTTTCACTTATACTAGAATTAGACTCATGCAATTCATCTGCTACACTTATCTCTGCATAAAGGTTTACACCTAAACATATTATTAGAAATATTTTTATTATATTTTTTCCTTATATTATTTAACACTAACTTGCTTCTGGGAATATAATATAATCTGAGCAATCCCACGATAACTCTTTATCTTACCCATCACACAAATGTTCATACCATTATATTGTGTATTTGGAAAAGTTGTGGGAACAAAGCCAAACCCTCTATCTGTAAAATATTTTTCAACTATTCCAAATTTTACTGTCATTAAGTTTCCTTCATAATTTATTTTAAAGGTATTCATCTGATACATCAATTCTTTAGTTCTGCAGAAAAAAATTTAACATATTTTTTAACTGTTCTTTTTATTTTAATCTCATAACACCCACACCTTTATCTGTGCCAGAAACTTTCATCTTATATCCACCATTAGACCTATAAATTAATACATTCGGCATATAAGCATAATGATAATGGTAATGATACGATGACTGTTTCCAAATTTGCCCATTCATCAACTTAACAACAGTTTCGCCTTCCCAACCACTAAATTGACCATCAACCCTACTTTCAATTACACCTAAAGTGTCTGATGGTTTTCTCAAAATATTAAAACGTCTTGATTCTTTTTTTATTTTTGTATAATTCTTACACCCAAGATTATCTCCGCCATCACAAGCTTTTCCATAAAGACGCTTTGCTTTAGCTGTATTCTGCCTTACTCCTTTGCCATAACGATATAAAACACCCAAGTTATTACATGCTGCATAATGATTATTATTACATGCCTTCCTATAAAGCTTTGCAGCTTTAAAATAGCTCTGCTTCACTCCTTGACCATCTTTGTACATATTCCCAAGATTACAACGAGCTTCATTTCTAACACCGATATTACTATGATATAAACTAGATTTTTCATACAGTTTTGCTGCTTTATAATAATCTTTTTTTACACCAAGTCCTTTGGTATATAACGATGCTAATAAACCATAACTATTTACATCACCCAAACTTATTGCTTTGTGGTAATAGTGTGCCGCAAGACTATAGTCTTGTTTAATATCTTTTCCATCATCATAATTAAAGGCTAGAAATCTACAATCTTTTCCAATACCTGCATCACAATTTTGTTTTAAACTCTCTATGTAACTTGTTGGTTGCGATGCCATGCTTACTTTACTTGTATTGGCACATCCTCCCATCATCAAGACTATTGATGCTGTGAGTATGACATTGGTTACTTTTTTCATATTTTCCCTTTATGTGTTTTTAATTTTGTTATCATTTGATACTAACTTGCTTCTGAGAATATAATATAATCTGAGCAATCCCACGGTAACTCTTTATCTTCCCCGTGATGCAAATGTTCTTATCGTTATACTGAACTTCAGGTTCATCAAACTGATCTCTATTTTCTCCCCAAATTACCGCTGTAAATACATGATCAGGATATGCCATATCTAAATTCAAGAATGTAGGTTCACCATTACTAGAACTTGCATAGTGAGCACTCACTACTTTCCCACATACAGTAGCTTTTTCACCTATATGATTTTGTGCCATATTGGCAGTGTATTCAGATGAAAAAATTTGCATAGAAAATGCAAGTATTAAAAAAACTGTTTTATTAAACATTGTTTAGATAATTATCTACATTTAAAAATAATACACCTATCATCACTACCCATACAGATGAAAATAAATGTACTTTTACATTTAGTTTTGTGAGTATTGCCCAAATCTTAGGACCTCTATATTTGTTTGCTGCTCTCCACATAGCTATATGTAGTGGTATAGAAAATACCGTGCTAACCATCAATATAAGCATAGCAAGTATCTCTATAGCTACTGTAGGTGCCATAACAAAACCTATATTGATAAACATACCTATCAAAATTACATACATCAAAAATGTTTTGACCAGACCAAAATCACCATTCATGAGTGTTTTAATAAAACTATTCTTGGGATATAATGGACTATTGATAGCCACATTTCCATACCCTACTAACTCTCTATTTTCTAAGAACATCTTTTTCCCTTTATTCTTTTAGATAGTAAAAGTGTAATCAAGAAATGTCAATTTTTGTCAAAAGTTTAAGGTT
>JAJRPL010000337.1 GCA_024280815.1 Bacteroidota bacterium | reverse complement strand
GCTTGATTGTTTCTGTAAAATAATGTATTTTTAGTCCTCAAAATTGGGTGGTTTAAAAAGTGTTGTTTTGTTTTTAACACATTAAAAATAACGCTTTTACACCTGATTCTGAACTTTTATAGTGAATTTTTCGGGTTAATTGAAGCTGCACAAAAACTAGGCTTTGAAGCCAAAGGTGTACGTGGTGAGTTAGACAGCTTATTTAAAATACCCAAGCCTGCCATTGCTCATGTAATTGTTAAAGAGCAACTACAACATTATGTAGTCATTTATAAAGTTGATAAAAAGCACATTACCATAATGGAGCCTGGCACAGGTAAAATCCATAAAAAAACACATGCAGAATTTCAAAAAGAATGGACAGGTGTTTTAGTATTGCTCTTACCTGATGAAAGTTTTAAAAAAGGAAATGAAAAAGTATCTGTATTTAAACGTTTTTGGTTTTTACTAAAACCTCATAAGTTTGTACTTGTTCAAGCCTTGGTAGGTGCAATTATCTACACATTATTAGGTTTATCAACCTCCATTTATATTCAAAAAATAACTGACCATGTATTGGTTGGGGGAAATATTAAGCTACTGAACCTACTGAGTGTTATTATGATTGTTTTATTGGTTATTCAGGTTCTTATAGGTGTTTTTAAAGATATTTTTATTATTAAAACAGGGCAGCAGATAGATGCTCGGCTCATTTTAGGCTATTACAAGCATTTATTAAAACTACCACAGCAATTTTTTGATACCATGCGTGTGGGTGAAATTATTTCACGAATTAATGATGCTGTAAAAATACGAGTATTTATCAATAGCACTTCATTATCATTAACCGTAAACTTTTTTATTGTCATTTTTTCATTTGCCTTGATGTTTAGTTATTATTGGAAGTTGGCAATGATTATGCTAGCTATCATCCCTGCATATCTTATCATTTACTGGATAACCAATCGGTTAAACAAGAAAACAGAACGTAAAATTATGGAACGTTCTGCCGATTTAGAAAGTCAACTAGTAGAATCATTAAACGCAGTAGGCACTATAAAACGTTTTGGTTTGGAAGATTTTGCCAATATCAAAACAGAAACCAAGTTCATTAATTTATTACATATAGGCTATACCTCTGCGTTGAATAGTATCTTTAGTGGTACGTCTTCACAAACAGTATCACGTTTGTTTACCATTATTTTATTGTGGAGTGGTACTTATTTTGTGATAGACCAAGAAATAACCCCAGGTGAATTGATGTCTTTCTATGCTATTATTGGCTATTTTACAGGACCAATCGCTAGTTTGATTGGTGCAAACAAGAGCATACAAAATGCTTTGATTGCAGCGGACAGACTCTTTGAAATAATGGATTTAGAACGTGAAGAATCCGAAAATAAATTCAAGCTCACAGTCGATAAAATAGGAGATATAACTTTTAAATATGTAAAATTTAGATACGGAACACGAGTTGAAGTATTTCATGATTTTAACCTCACCATAAAAAAAGGAAAGATAACTGCTATTGTGGGCGAAAGTGGTTCTGGTAAATCAACCTTAATATCGTTGATACAAAATATGTATCCGTTACAAAGCGGAAGTATTCGAATTGGTGATATTGACTTGCAATATATTGAAAACCATAGTTTACGGCAATTGGTAAGTGTAGTGCCTCAAAAAATAGATTTATTTGCAGGTAATGTAATCGATAATATAGCGGTAGGTGATTTTGAACCCAATATGGAACGCATCTTAGAAATTTGCAAAAGCATCGGTATTTTAGAATTTATAGAAACGTTGCCCAATGGGTTTAATACCTATTTAGGCGAAAACGGAGCAACCCTTTCTGGCGGACAAAAACAACGTATTGCTATTGCAAGAGCTTTATACAAACAACCAGAAATTTTAGTGTTAGATGAAGCCACTTCATCATTAGACAGCACTTCAGAAAATTATATTCAACGTACCATACAACGCTTAAGAGAACAAGACAAAACCATTATCATTATAGCACATCGTTTAAGCACAGTAGTCAATGCAGATACCATTGTGGTATTAGAAAAAGGAAAGGTACTAGAACAAGGTTCGCATAAAGAACTTTTTACCAAAAAAGGACAATATTATAACTTATGGAAACAACAAATGCCAGAGCCCATCCCTAACCCTTCCCAAAGGGAAGAGGATTGATTTATAGTTTACAATAGTCATACAGAATAATAACATAAAAATTCTTCCCTTTGGGAAGATGTCCGAAAGGATAGATGGGTGAATTAAGGAAAGTAAGAACCTAGTACTATATAATAAAAGACCTAGTAGGTTTTAAAAACCTAGTAGGTCTACCAAAAGAACATATAGAAATTAAGTGCAACTGTTTAGTATTAATCCTGCCTGTCGGTAGACGGGTTTTAAAACAAATAAAAATGAAAACACTAAAACAATTAGAACGCTTAAGAAAAGCACACAAATTAATTCAACAAGAAAACACGGGTACACCAGCTGAGTTTGCAAAGAAATTACACGTTAGTGAAAGAGAGCTATACCGTATTTTAGAATACCTAAAAGGAGTTGATGCTTTGATTTCTTTTTCACGTACTTCTAACTCGTATTATTATACTGGTGATTTTGATTTATTGGTAAATGTATCTGTACAGGTATTGGTGAAAGACGAACTAGTTACCATTTATGCAGGGAGTACACTTTTAAAAGAAAACTTTGAAAATTTAGAATTGAATTGTAATTAATTTTAGCGACTGACAGGTTTTGGCAGTGAGCGAATCTATATTAGCAGTATCAAAACTAGAATACTAGACGTAGTATTT
>JAJRPL010000336.1 GCA_024280815.1 Bacteroidota bacterium | reverse complement strand
TTTAAATGAAAAAGGAATACCTACTCCTTTAGCAAGAACTATGTTAAGAGCACCTATGAGTAGAATGGATATCTTGACTACAGATGAGTTAGGTACATTAATTTCTAATTCAAAATTGGCAAAGAAATACAATGAAGAAATTGATAGAGAGAGTGCTTATGAAATTTTGAATAAAAAAATTGATAGTGCTGAAGAAATTGAAGCTAAGGAAAAAGAAACTAAAGCAAAAGAGAAGAGAAAGCCTTCAAGTAGAAAGAGTTCACGTGCGAATCCTTTTATAAAAGTATTGACAAGTGCAACTTTTATGAGAGGTGTTTTGGGGATATTAAAAAAAGCAATGAGGTAATTGTAAACCTAAAAAGGAGAAAGATGAGAAAAAGTGTTGTATTATTAAGTGTTGTATTTGTACTATTGATACGATGCAAAGAAGAAACCAATTATACGTTGGCTAGTGAGCAAATTGGTAAAATTACATCTACCACACAAATTAATGAATTGGCCTCAATTTTTGAAAATGATTCTATAGCTTCTCATCTAAATGAAAACAATATAAAAGAATCTACTTATGATGAGTATTTGGTCTATAATAAGCAAGGTAAACATTTGTTAACTGTTACGCCTAAAGAAGAAAAAGACTCAACATCAGTAATTGATAATGTACAGATTTTTGATAAAAAGTATAAAACGATAAAAGGTTTTGGTTTAGGTTCATCGTATAAAAATATTGCAGATAATTACACTATAAATAAAGTGCAATCTACATTCAGTACTGCTATTTTATTTATTGATGAATTGAACGCTACAGTAACCATTGATAAGAAAGAGTTAGGAATTAAGGATTTCGGTACTCAAAAAATTAAACTTGAACAGATACCAGATTTGGCAAAAATCAAAGGTGTTACATTTTGGTTTCACTAATATGAGAGCGACTTCAGAAAATTTACAAGATTTATTTAAGGAGAAAAATAAAGAAACAACGAAGTACTTTGCTAAGTTGAGAAAGAAAACACCTAAACGATTAGACGTTTTAATGCAGGGGTTACATTAAGATGAATTTGATAAAATTGATTGTTTGTCTTGTGCTAATTGCTGTAAAACCTCTAGTCCGATATTTACAGACAAAGACATTTCTCGTATTTCTAAGTCTTTAAAAATGAAAGAACAACAATTTATTTCAACTTATTTACAACGTGACGAAGATGATTTTATGGTGCTAAAAGAGGCTCCTTGTACTTTTTTAGATGAAACTGATAATACTTGTTTTATCTATGATGTGAGGCCAAAAGCTTGTAGTGAATACCCGCATACTAATAGAAAGAAGTTTATTCAGCTAACTCATTTGACTTTAAAGAATACAGAAATTTGTCCAGCTGCTTTTAATATAATTGAAGAATTGAAGAAGAAGTTGCCTTTATAATTTTTTAGAAAGTTTATAATTTTATTGATGTTGGGTTTTAAATCTATATTATGTTATTTACTTTCAACAAGTTTAATTTCAGGTAAATGATATTTTTTAAATGCTTCAACATTTGGTTTATAAGCTCTTAGTAAAAAATTCCAACCATCAACAATATCAAGTCTGTTTGGTGTATCACCGCATTGCTCTTTACTACCAAAACAAACTGTAAATGTTCCATCTTCGTTTAGATTTACATTGTATTTGTTAATGACTCTTTTATCATTACTCACTAAAAATTTATCGGTATCATACATAGTCATAGACCAAAAAGCATCTTGTATAGGTACTTTATAAGTTGCTTTATACGCCTTATCTGCTTTTAGTCCTGGTGCATAAATTAGATACATTGCGTGCTCGTCTTCTGATAATCCCCAGGCACCAGCAGTACAAATCATCCTAAGCCACTGATCTTTTACTTCAGAAGCATTTTTGACCATACCGCCAAAAGAATTATACAGTTTTTCATAATGTGGTAGCAAAGCTTTTCGTAATTTCATTTTTGCTTCATTATCAATTTTTGGTAGGTGGTTTACAGCTGATTTTGCAATAATTTTCATATTGGGTTGCACTTCGTTTGCTACATATTCAATATCCTTTGGGTCAGTAACATCAACCTCAACTCTTATTCCTAAAGCAACCATATCCGTTTTAAAAGTACCTTTAGAAAAATGATATTCACCAGCTCCATAAAATTGTTTTGGCGTAAAATGATTGCCGTCAATTATTTGAACAGACAAGAGTCTTTTTCCTTTTACTTCTGGTACTACCAATGTAAAATCATCTGTAGCATCAATGGTTGCCACAGAATAGAGTACGTCGTTATTTGGTGATACTACCCAGTGATCTTCTTTTTTCGTTAAGTTTTTAAAATGAAAGAATTGATTAACACTAGCTCTTTTAATAAAATTTGACATGAAAGTATAAGATTCTGCTTGTGCATAGCTATCTGGTGTAAAGCCATAATCTGAAAATTTTACAGGCCATTCTTCTGGGTTGTTTACATCAAAACTTTGTTTTACTACATACTTTTCTTTTCCGTTTTTAAGGTATTTTTTGGTATCTGATACACTTATAGGAGCATAGGTTCTAAATAATACAGCAAATTCTTCTGTGGTGTTTATGTTGTTGGGTTTTCCTTCGCAATTAAACCAAATAGTTACGGTGCCATCATTATTTAATGTAGCAGTTTTATCAGAAATTGCTGCTTTGTCTCTTGCGAGCCAACCTTGTTTGTTATAGGTTGTTATAGACCAAAATCCATTATTTTTTTTATTTAATGTAGGAACATCTAAAGTTACGCTAGAACAATATTTACCACTTGCTTTATTTGGTATTACAAGATAACCTGCATCAAAAATAGGTAATCCGCCCCAACCATAGGCAGTTGCATAGAGGTGTCCTTTTTCATTCACAGCATCTTTTGTACCCATTAGTGTAGAATAATCTTTTATAACGCCTTTAGCAACATCTTTTATTAAAGCAGTTCTGACTTCTAACATTTTTTTATCGCTTATTAAATTTTCTGGTGCTTTATAAGGTAGTGAAGAGTTTGCTTTTATAATCAATTTACGTTGTTGTTTATGAGCATTTTCAATTCCTTTTTCATCATACGATGTAGGCTGTGTGCGTGCATTTAAATAAACGTGTTTACCTAAACTTACATCTTTTAAGGTAATGGTTTTGGTTTCTCCAGCATAAATAGTGGCAATGCTATAATTTTGCATGTCAATTACTTGTATCACACAATATGCCTCATAGTTAGGTACTGTAAGTGTCACTCCTTTGAAACATCAACAACAGCACTAGAATATAAAATATCTTGATTTTCACGAATTACTTGTTGTGTTTTTACAATTGAAATGTTATCTTGATGTGCCCATGTATTGATAGGAGCTTTTGCCAAACTTCTTTTGAAAAAGTAATTAGATTCTGCAATTCTATATTGAGTGTTGGTAACTCCAAAATCTGAAGGAGTAGCAAATGTTTTAGTTGTTGTTTGAGCAGTAATTATTACAAAATTGGTAAGTGTTAAGATTAACGATATTGAAAAAATAATACTTTTATTTTTTGAGATTGTCATAGTTGTTGTTTTTTTGAATCAAAATAATATTAAGAAAAATACTATTTTAGTATGAGACATATATTAACCAAAGGTATAAAAAATAAATAAGCTATATTTTTAAGTTATTCTGAAAAATTATTCTGAAATACTTTGAGACCTTCACCTAATTTAAATATGTAACCAAGTTTACCAAGTGTTCGTTCTATTGCACTTAAAGTAGCGATAATATCATTGGCTGAAATTGCTCCCATATGACCAACTCTAAAATAATTATTTTTTATTTCTGGATGCAACCCTCCAGCAATTATAATATCGTTATTCAACATTGATGCTGAGAATTTACTTCCGTCAATTTCTTTAGGGTAATAAATTGCAGTTAACGTATTTGCAGCTTTAGCTGTATTATTTGGTAAAATAGTTAAACCAAGAGCTTCTATTGCTAATCTAAATGCAGAGGCAAGTTTCTGATGCTTTTCTACTCTTTTTTCTATTCCTTCTTTTAAAATTATTTTTAAACTTTTTTCTAAGGCTACGATTAAATTTACAGGTGGAGTTCCGAAATATGAAGGGCGTCTTTCTTGATATGCTTTCATTATTGGTAGCCAATTCTTCCAGTCAGCATAATAATTCGACACTTGAGTTTTTCTGTTTTTCCAAACGTTTATTGCTTTTTTAGAAGCAACAAGTAATGCCAAACCTGGTGGAACTCCAATTGCTTTTTGAGAGGCTGTAAGGACAACATCTATACCCCAATCTTCTTGTCTTATTTCTTCTCCGGCAACAGAACAAACACCATCTAAAACACTTAAGATATTGTATTTTTTAGCTAATGATACTATAGATTTTGGATCTACAAATACTCCTGTAGATATGTCAACATGCGTAAAGGTTAGTAGTTTGTAATCTTTATTTTTAAGTTCTTTTTCTATAGCTTCTAATGCTACATTATCACCAATATTTGCTGTTAGAATAGTTGTATTTGCTCCATAACGATCTAATATATCCTTAAACCTATTTCCGAAGTACCCAGTAGAAATTACCAATGCATTATCTCCATTTTCAATAAGATTAGCCGCTGCCATATCCATAGCTAAGGTGCCACTTCCAGAGACTATAAATGGCTGTCCGCTAGGAGCCAACCAAACTTCTTTCATCATATCTAAACAATTGCCAAATACTTCAATAAAATTTGAAGCTACATGACTTGGTGTTTGTACACTCATAGCCCTAAGAACTTGAGGTTCAAATTCAATAGGACCTGGAATCATTAATAGCTTTCTATGTTTCATGATAATTTGTTTTATAACGATAAATTAAAAAAGTAGCTTTTTACTTATTAGAATTCCATCTTCATCAGAATATAAATAATTATGAGGTTTAAATTGTATTCCTGCAAATTTTACAATAGTATTTAATTCACCTAAGTTACGTTTAATGCTTTTAACTGGAGAAGTATTGAGTGCTTTTATACCAACCATCATTTTATTAATTTGTTTACTGTCTCTAATGCATCCATTAACAATGATTCCTTCCCATTCATTTTCTATTGCAAGTGTAGCCAGTTTATCTCCAATCAAAGCACAGCGTAAAGAGCCTCCTCCATCAATAACAAGTACTTTTCCTTTACCATTTTTTTCTAATTGCTTTCTTACTAAAGAATTATCTTCAAATATTTTGAGGGTTATTATTTCTCCATAAAAATATCTTTTTTGTCCGTACATAGTAAAGATAGGGTCAACACAATGAAGTAATTCACTGTGTTGATCCCAAAGTTCTGCTGTTTCTAATGGTGTCATTTAATTATATTAGTATAAATAAATTTAGTTTAAAATGTTAAGCAGGTTTCCTTAATTTCTCAAAAACCTTATTGCTTTTGTTATTCTCATTAAATTGATTTGAAGTGTTATTTTCGCCTCCAGCTTTTAAAGCTTTTTCACCTGCAAAGAATGTTTTATGGTCATCTCCAAGATCTGATCCAGCCATTCTTTGATGTTTAACACATGAAACACCTTTACGTATTTCTTGTCTTTGCACATCTCTTACATAAGCTAACATTCCTTCTTCTCCAAAGTAACCTTCCGTTAAATCATTCATATGTAATGCAGTAGTATGGTAGGTAGGTAAGGTAATTAAATGATGAAAAATTCCTGCATCTCTTGCACCATCCATTTGAAACGATTTAATTTTTTCATCAGCTAAATAACACAATTCAGAACCGTCATATTGTGCGTCCATTAAGTTATTCTGATCATATTCAGACATATCTTCTCCATCCTCTAGCATTTCTTCGAATACTTGCTTACGAAAGTTTAAGGTCCAATTAAATGAAGGCGAGTTGTT
>JAJRPL010000335.1 GCA_024280815.1 Bacteroidota bacterium | reverse complement strand
TTTAAATGAAGTCAAAACACTAAAGAAAATGGCGGCTAGTAATCCGCCCGAAGTGTACCATTTTACATCAACACCTTGATAAACCAAATCCCATACATACCAAGTAGTCAATCCTACCAAAAAAATAGCAAACATCGATTTTAAAAACAACCCATTTAAGGTCATTTTAGCTTTTGAAGAACCTTGTTTTTTCCAGACATATCGGCTAAAAGCGGGATTTGAAGTTTTGTAATTTAACAATGCCATACGTTATTTTTTAAATTGCCTTCCTTTCCAATTGTAACTGCTCTTAAAAGAGGATAGAGCCATAAAAATACTGAAAAAAGGATAACATAAACTGCTTTTAAAAAAGTTAAGAATATTGAATTTATGTTTTAAAAATGAATAATGTTTTTTGATGAGAAAACCATCTAAAGTCAGCTTTACAATTAATGTGATAAGCAAGAGTAGCCATAAATAGGGATTGAAAATAGCCCAAAAAGTTAGGATAACTATCAGAGTATTCATTAAAAAAACAATAATTCCTACAAATTTTGCAAAGTTGTTTCTGTAGGATGAGGTTTTTGCAGCCCAACGAATCCGTTGAGCCAATAAGCCTTTGAATGTTTGTTGAGGCATAGTACTTATCAAAGCATCGACTGATTTTAAATAATGAACTTGTTTAGGATATTTCTCAGCTATTTTTTCTAATAAAAAAATATCATCTCCACTAGCAATGCCTTCATTGCCTTCAAATCCGTTAACCTCAAAAAAGACCTTTTTTGAATAACATAAGTTGGCACCGTTGCATAAAAAAGGTTTTTGAATTCCAAAACCGCCCACAGTAACTGCTTGTAAACTCAAAAAATCAAAAACTTGAAACTGTTCTAAAAATGAATTAGTTGCAGTGTATTTTACAGGAGCAGCAATTAATTTTGAAGGCTGCTTTTGTATAAAAGCATCAAATGTTAACAGCCAATTTTCAGGTACAATACAATCAGCGTCCGTAGTGATAATCCAATCGAATTTGGCTTGGTTGATGGCCGTTTTTATAGCATCCTTTTTAGGAGAATTTGAAATTCTTTTGTTTTTAATAATAGTACTATGAGTTGGATGTTTTTTAATAATTTTAACCGAATCATCAGTAGAACCATCGTCTATAAAAATTAGTTCAAAGCTATCTTTAGGGTACTTTAATTGCCCTAAACTATTTAACAATTTAGGTAAGTTTTCTTCTTCATTCCGAAAAGGAATTAGAATAGAGAATTTTATTACAGGGGTTTTTGTATAATGATTAAATGTGCTAACTTTTTCATAACCCATAATAAATAGGATGATGATAGAACTATAGAGTAATGTTATGATGGTAATTGCGAGAATCATTGTTGTTTTGAAAAATTAAAATTCAACACAAAATAACTACCTATCATGGCTGGTAAACCAAAATTTAACAACCACGTTATTAAGGTAATAGTAAAAATAACTAATTCATTTGCAGAAATAAAACTAAATACCCAAATAGCTACAGAACCTTTAATTAACCAATCTAAAAACGCCAAACTGGGTACTAAAGAAGCTAATAAATACATTGATGTAATCAATGACATTGCAGTAATATAATCAGTTTCAATACCAAATATAATGAGTAAAAAATAAAGTTGATGTGAAAATATCAGGTATCTGAATATGGATAAAAATCCGTTTTTAAGATGGATTTTCAAAGTCATATTTTTAATAAAATCAATAATTTTATCAATATAGAAGCCTCTTATTTTTTTAAATCTGCCCAGACTTCCTGTTAGAATAGTTACAAGAAGAATTGCTAAAATATAAGCGGCTTTTCTAAGGCGATAAATTTCAAGGTCAACTTCAAAATGACTAAAAAAATAGACCAGACCAATACAACCAAAGAGGACAGTTACTGCCATTTGAGAACTATTACCCAATAAATTGAGGAGCATTATTTTTTTACGATTTCCTTTTTTGTAATAGATTGCTTTTGCTCCGTATTCACCAATACGATTGGGTGTAAATAAAGATGCGGTTAGTGAACCTAAACTTTGCTGAAAGGCATCAAAAAAAGTAATTTTTTTTATTGAGGAGACTAAATTTTTCCATTTTAGTATTTCAAAAAACCAGTTGGCAAAAGTGAAAAGAAATAAAATTAAAATGGATTTAGGATTGCTAAAAACGGTTTCTTCAAGCCTACTAATAAAGTCTTGAAAGCTAATCTGTTCATTATGTATGGTTTTATTATAAATAAAATAAAAAGCACCTACAACTATAGATAGTTTGATGAGAAAAAAGAAGAATTGTTTAGTTTTGTAATGCAATGAATTGTACTTTAGTGCAAAGTAATGAAATTAAACCTGATTTTTGGTTTAGAGTTTAAGCATCTTAACAAATTTGAAAACAGAAAGAATAATTTTAGGAATAGATCCAGGAACAACCATCATGGGTTTTGGGCTGATAAAAGTTGTCAATAAAGAGATGCAATTTATGCAATTGAATGAATTGCAATTGAAAAAATATAACGATCATTATGTAAAGTTGAAACTTATTTTTGAACGCACTATAGAATTGATAGAGAATTATCATCCTGATGAGATTGCTATTGAAGCTCCTTTTTTTGGTAAAAATGTACAAAGCATGTTAAAGTTAGGTAGGGCACAAGGTGTGGCTATGGCTGCAGGTTTGTCAAGAGAAATACCTATTACAGAATATTCGCCAAAAAAAATAAAAATGGCAATTACAGGCAATGGAAATGCTAGTAAAGAACAAGTGGCTAAAATGCTACAAAGCACACTTGGGCTAAAAGAATTGCCTAAAAATTTAGACTCTACTGATGGTTTGGCAGCTGCTGTTTGCCATTTTTACAATTCAGGAAGAATAACCACAGGTAAAAGCTATCGCGGATGGGGTGCTTTTGTGAAGCAGAATGAGAAAAGAGTAAATCCCCCTAACCCCCAAAGGGGGAATAAATAGCTCCCAGACCATAAAGGGAAAGAATATAGTAATATTTAAAAACAGGTTTTGAATGGGTAGAGTTAAATTAACGGAAAGAGGGTTAGGTATTAAATTAACAAATGATTTATTATCAGGTAAAATTAAGTTAGAAGATAACCAGTATTGGTTAGGTAATAAAAAAAAAGGTGGTATTATCAATCAAATGTTACTTGAAGGAGCTACTATGCAACAGTTAATAAAAAGAAGTGGTAGAAAAGAAAGTGGAGTTAAGGCACACTTTCCTCATTTGAAGAAACGAGGGTTAATTGTCTCAAAGACTAAATCTAAAAACAACGAAGTTGTATATAAATTTGAATTCAACACAACCCATAGAGAATCAAAAGAGGAAATAGTAACTACTTCAAATCCACTAAGATTAAATAAGAAAGAAGTATATATTGAAGGTAAACCAAATGAAGTTTTGGTTACTAAATATGAAAGAGATCCAAAAGCAAGAGAAAAATGTATTGAACATTTTGGATATTCTTGTTCTGTTTGTAGTTTTAATTTTGAAAAGGTATATGGAGAGGTTGGAAAAGATTTTATTCATGTTCATCATTTAAAACTAGTTTCAGCTACAGGTGAAGGTGAAGTAAACCCTATAAATGATTTACGCCCTGTTTGTCCGAATTGTCATGCAATGATTCATAAACGAAAAGAACCTTTTTCAATTGAAGAGTTAAAAAAGATGATGAATAATTCTTAACTACTAAAGGATGAAAATTGTAATATGAACTTAAAGGACACGATAAATTCCTCCCCTTCGGGGAGGTTAGGAGGGGAAGGGGCAGCCATTTACATCCACATTCCATTTTGCAAGCAAGCATGTTATTATTGTGATTTTCATTTTTCGACTACGTTGAGTCGAAAAAATGAAATGATTGAAGCTTTAGTAATTGAATTAAAACTTCGAAAAGATGAACTTAAAAATCAAACTATTGAAACCATTTATTTTGGGGGAGGTACGCCTTCAGTATTATCAATTGAAGAAATCCAATTACTGATTGACACCATTTACAGTAATTTTACCATTATTGAGTTTCCTGAAATTACGTTGGAGGCAAACCCTGATGACTTAACCAATTCTAAAATTTCTGAATTGGCAAATTCACCTATTAATAGATTGAGTATTGGTATTCAATCCTTTTTTGATGAAGATTTAGAATTGATGAATCGGGCTCACAATTCAAAAGAAGCAAAAGAATGTTTGACTCAAGCCACTCAGCATTTTGATAATATTACGGTCGATTTAATTTATGGAATTCCGAATATGAGTAATAAACGGTGGATAAAAAATTTACAACAAGTTTTCGATTTTGGCATCAATCATATTTCTAGTTATGCTTTAACTGTTGAACCTAAAACAGCATTGGCAACATTTATCCGACAAGGAAAATATCCGAATGTATCAGAAGAATTAGCATTAGAACATTTTAATATATTGGTTGCTGAAACTGAAAAACAAGGCTTTGTACATTATGAAATTTCAAATTTTGGAAAGCCAGATTATTTTTCAAAGCACAATACATCGTATTGGTTTGGTAAGTCGTATTTAGGTATCGGACCTTCGGCACATTCCTTTAATGGTAAAGAGAGGAGTTGGAATGTTTCAAATAACATCAAATATATAAAAGGAATTCAGGCTGGAAAAATTCCTCAAGAAATAGAAGAATTGTCTAAAAATGACAGGTTTAATGAGTTGGTGATGACGGGGCTAAGAACCATTTGGGGAGTGTCTTTAGATGAGGTTGAACAAGATTTCGGAAAAACGTATAAAAATCAGTTGTTAAAAAATTCAGAAAAATTTATCATTCAAGACTTGATTTATATTGAAGATCAAAAGAGGTTAATAACCACAAAAAAAGGAAAATTTTTAGTTGACGGATTGTCAAGTAATTTGTTTATGATTTAGTTATATTTGTAATATGCTTACAACAATTCAATACGGATCACAGAAATTAAAAATAAATTTATCAGAGCCATTAGATATTTCAATGCCATTACTCTTAACGCGTGATAATGTAGGTGTTCTTGCTTGTAATCAAAGAAGTCCAAGATTAAAAAAAATGAGGAGTGTCAAAAAAAAGCATTCCTCTAATTTTAACTCCATTTATTTTAAACCACATGCTCATGGTACGCATACAGAATGTGTTGGGCATATAACCAAAGAGTTTATATCAATCAATAAAACATTAAAGCAGTTTTTCTTTTTGGCAGAAGTTATTACTGTGGCTCCAGAAAAATTAGAGAACGACCTAGTTATTTCTAAAAAACAAATCCAATTTTTATTAGGAAATAAAAAAAGAGAAGCTATTGTTATTAGAACCATACCGAACACAAACGAGAAATTATCTAAAAATTATTCAAAGACAAATCCGCCTTATTTACTTGAAGAAGCTGTTGTTTATTTAAAAGAAAAAGGGATTGAACATTTATTGATTGATATGCCTTCGGTTGACAAAGAAAAGGATGGAGGTAAATTATTATCTCACAATGCGTTTTGGAATACCAAAGGTAAAATTAGATACAATGCCACCATAACAGAATTGATTTTTGTGCCAAATAAAATTAAAGATGGCAGGTATTTTTTAAATTTACAAATTGCACCTTTTGAGAATAATGCAAGTCCGAGTAAACCTATATTATATGAAGTTTTAAATTAAAATGAACATAGAAGAATTTCGTGAATATTGTTTGAGTAAAAAGGGAGTGACTGAAAGTTTTCCTTTTGATGAAAAGACCTTGGTTTTTAAGGTGTTAAGTAAAATGTTTGCCTTAACAGGATTAGAACGTCAACCACCAGCAGCCAATTTAAAATGTGATCCAGAGCGAGCTATTGAGCTAAGAGAAGAATATGATGGCATTATTTTACCAGGTTATCATATGAGTAAAAAACATTGGAATACCGTTGTTTTTGATTCTAGATTACCAAGAGAAGTTTTGTTAGAATTGATAGATCATTCTTATGAATTGGTAGTTAAGAAATTACCTAAGAAACTTAGAGAAACACTTATTGAAAATTGAAATTTCATTTTAACTATTGAGTTTGATAGAAGGAACTCCTCTCCTTTTTTAAGGAGGGATGTCTCAGTGACACTGAGACGGGGAGGCAGAGATTATAAATATATTAGCTGTATTATTGTAGCAACAAAGAATAAACCATGAGTGTACAAAAAACCCTAGAAGAAAGAAGCAGTTCAACATGTGAATTGTGTACAGAAACGGACAACTTAAGTGTGTATAAAATACCACCCTCTTTAAATGAAACCGTTGACAATTCATTATTGATTTGTAAAACCTGTTTGGAACAAATTGAAGACGCTGATAAAGTAGATGCAAACCATTGGCGTTGTTTAAATGATAGTATGTGGAGCGAACATCAAGCCGTACAGATTATGGCTTGGCGAATGTTAAATAGATTACGTTCTGAAGGTTGGCCACAAGATTTATTAGATATGATATATCTTGATGAAGATGCTTTAACATTGGCAAAAGCAACTGGTGAAGATGAGGAAGAAGAGGCAAGTGTTGTGCATAGAGATGTCAATGGTGTGGTTTTAAAAGCAGGCGATTCTGTGGTGCTTATTAAAGATTTGAAAGTAAAAGGATCAAGTATGGTGGCAAAGCAAGGTACAGCAGTAAGAAGAATATCTTTAGACCATGATAATGAAGAATATATTGAAGGTAGAGTAGGTAGTCAACAAATTGTGATTATTACAAAGTATGTAAAGAAGATATAGCCTTACGTTTTTTAAAGGTATTGACGATGAGTAAAAATGTAATAGTTATTGGTGGAGGTATTATAGGTTTGTGTTCGGCATATTACCTTCAAAAAGAAGGTTGTAAAGTTACAGTTATTGACCAATCTAATATTTCTAGCGGAGCTTCTTTTGTAAACGCCGGTTACATAAC
>JAJRPL010000334.1 GCA_024280815.1 Bacteroidota bacterium | reverse complement strand
CGTAACAAATAAAAGAAAGTTAAAAGGAGAAGTAAACTCAAGATACCATGAAGCTAGTGTTACGTTTTCTAAAGATGGTCAAACAGTCTACTTTACAAGAGATAATTATTACAATAAAAAACTAGGAAAAGACAAACAAGGCTTAACACATTTAGCTATGTTTAAAGCAGATGTCAATTCAAAAGGAGAGTGGATAAATGTTATACCTATGCCTTTTAACGATATCAATTATGGTGTCGGACACCCAACACTAAGTAATGATGGTAAAACCTTATATTTTACTTCTGATATGCCAGGAGGCTTAGGTGAAACTGACATTTACAAAGTTGAAGTTAATGAAAGTGGCTTTGGTAACCCTATAAACTTAGGTCCAAGAGTTAATTCTACGGCTAAAGATTGGTTTCCGTTTGTCGATGGTGACATACTTTACTTTTCTTCTACTCGAAGCGGAGGTAAAGGTGGTATTGATATTTACGCAAGTAAATTAAAAGGATATGAAACGAAACCCATAAATTTAAGTTTAAATAGTGCTGCAGATGACTTTGCTTTTATTATTAATAACGAAACCAGAAGAGGATATTTTAGCTCAAATAGAGAAGAAGGTTCTAAAGGAGATGATGATATCTACTCTTTTATAGAAGATGAACCAGTAGATTTTAAATGTTTGCAAGTTGTAACAGGTGATGTTAGAGACAGATCGTCTACAAGTTTGTTGCCTGGATCTGAAGTAATTTTAAGTGATAAAGATGGTAATGTAATTGAAACGGTTATTGTAAAAGACGATGCAACATTTTCTTTTCAAGTTCCTTGTGAAACAGAATTTAAATTAGAAGGAAAAAAAATAGGGTTTTCACCTAAGTCAACTAGCTTTACAACTTCAAATGAAGCTGATAAAGAACTGAAAATGCCAATATTATTAGGTGCTGGCTACGGAACTAGTGCAAATGTAAATTACATTACCAATGCAGACGGAACTAGAAGTGTCGTTGAAGATAAAAAACCTGAAGGTTTACCAGATGTATTGCCCAATGAAATTGTAAGACTACCTTATGGAGATTTTGGTGTGAATGTTGATCCTATTTATTTTGATTTAAACTCTTCGTACTTAAATAAACAAGCAACAATTGAATTACAAAAAGTGGTTGATTTAATGAATAAATATCCTAAAATGATTATAGAGTCTGCTTCTCATACAGATTCTAGAGCTCCTTCAGGTTACAATCTTTGGTTGTCTAATAATAGAGCTAAAAGAACAGTTGAGTACATCATTAACAGAGGTATTGATTCTAGAAGAATTACAGGTAAAGGCTATGGAGAAACTCAACTAATTAATGGTTGTGATGATAGTAAAAAATGTACAGATGCCCAACATCAACAAAATAGACGTTCAGAATTCGTTATTATTAGAATGTAAGATTGTCTAAAACAACAAAACCTTCGCTCTAACTAAGTATCAGAACGAAGGTTTTTTTATTAAAATACTGCTAAGGAGAAGAGTTTTACCATTTAGTGATAAATATTAATTATTAAATTTTTTAATATACTATGACGTTTGGTATATCGTTTGTATAGATAAGATAAAAACCAACAATCCAATGAAGTTTTTTAGTACACTTTTTTTTATTTTAAACCTAGTTGTCTTAAATGCTCAAATAGAAAGAGCAGATTCTATCAAAGCTGCAGAATATAAAATCAAAAATTTAAAAGCCAATTCAGCGAATAGTGATTTTGGTACCACTTTTTATGGAAAAAATAAAATTGTTTTTTCATCATCAAGAAAGGTTGCAGGTGTTTCAAAAAGAAAATGGGATGGAAATGATCAGCCATTTTTAGACTTATATATTGGTGAAGTTACTGATAAAGGCGATATTGTTAAAGTAAAGCCTTTTTCTAGTGATGTAAATTCAAAATACCATGATGCTATGGTTGCTTTTTCACCTAACTTAAAAGATGTGTATTTTACTTCAAATAATTACATGCACGGAAAATTAAAATCAAGTAATCTTAAAATATTTAAAGCTACCATTGGTAAAAATGGACATTGGACAAATATTAAATCACTTCCTTTTAATAGTGATGACTATGATACTGGGCAACCTATGATTAGTAAAGATGGTAGAAAATTATACTTTGTTTCTAATATGCCAGGTACTCTTGGTGATACAGATATTTTCGTAGTCGATTTAAATGAAGGTCACTACGGAAAACCCATAAATTTAGGACCGACAATTAACTCAAAGTATAAAGAATATACACCTTTTGTAGATGGAAATATTATTTATTTTTCTTCAAATAGGAAAGGAGGTAAAGGAGGTTTAGATATTTATATGAATAAGTTAGATAGCTCAATACCAGAGCCCATCAATCTTGACGAACCTATGAATAGTAAAGGAGATGATTTATCTTTTATTATTGATAGTGATAAATTACAAGGCTATTTTTCGTCTAACCGTTCTCGTGGTAAAGGTGATGATGATATTTATTCTTTTGTTCAAACTACAACTATTCCTATCTGTGATCAAATTATAACAGGAGTTATTAAAGATGAAGTAACTGGCTTAAGAGTACACAATGCTTTTGTAGCCTTGATAGATGAACAAGGAAATCAAAGACGTAAAATTGAAACGAAGTTTGATGGTAAATTTTACTTTAATGCTGACTGTGATACAAAATACACGTTAAAGAT
>JAJRPL010000012.1 GCA_024280815.1 Bacteroidota bacterium | reverse complement strand
TTTAGTTTTAGGTGTGAAATTAGATAAAACTGTTCCGTTTTTATCTTCAATACGTAGTATCATCATTGGTTTTACGTACATTCCTTTACTTGGAAACGTATTATAAGCTCCTGCCATTTCATACAATGTTAAATCAACCGTACCTAAGGCAATTGAAGGTACTGGTATAATATCACTTTCTATTCCTAAATTTTTTGCCAATTTTACTACATTTTCAGGGGTGGTTCTATCTATCAATTGAGCAGTAACCACATTTGTAGATGTTGCTAAGGCATTCTTTAAAGTTTTGAATCCACCATATTTATGATCTGAATTTTCTGGAGACCAATCTTCTTTTAACCCGTATTTTCCGGCGGGGATTGTCCAAATGGTATTTGACAATTCTTCACAAGGTGATCACTGTAATTGATTGATAGCTGTTGCATACACAAAAGGTTTAAAAGTAGAACCTACTTGTCGTTTCCCTTGTTTTACATGGTCGTATTGAAAATGTTTGTAATTAATCCCGCCAACCCAAGCTTTTACATGACCTGTTTGAGCTTCAACAGAAAGTAAACCTGCTTGTAAAAAGTGTTTATAATATCGTATAGAATCTAAAGGAGTCATAACGGTATCAATTTCTCCTTTCCAAGAAAAAATACGCATTTCTGTTTTCTCTTCAAATGATTTGGTAATTTCAGTTTCAGAAACCCCTTGTTTTTTCATCCGTTTGTAACGGTTAGAACGTTTCATTGCAGAGGTCAAAGATCTTTTTACTTCTTTTTTTGTCAATTCATAAAAAGGAGCATTTTTATTCTTTTTCTGTACTTTAAAAAAAATGCGTTGTAAATTTGACATATGTTCTTCCATTGCTTCTTCTGCATATTTTTGCATTCGAGAATCTAAAGTTACATATATTTTTAATCCGTCACTATAAATATTATATTCAGAACCATCTGGTTTTTTATTGTCTTTTACCCAAGTCTTTAAAAAGCTTCTTAAATACTCTCTAAAATAAGTAGCGACGCCATAACCAGTATCTTCTGGAGAGAAGTCTAAAACCGTTGGTAATTTTTGAAGAGAATCTTTTTGACCCATGGTAATATCCCCATTTCTTTCTAATTGTTTCAGCACTACATTTCTTCGCAGTAATGATTTATCTTTTGAAATTTCTCTATGAGGATTATATTGTCTTGGATTTTTAAGCATAGCCACCAATACAGCAGCCTCTTCCATTTTTAATTCTTTAGGTTCTTTCCCAAAATAAATTCTAGCCGCAGATCGTATGCCTACTGCGTTAAACAAAAAACCTTGTTTATTAAAATACATGGTAATTATTTCTTGTTTGGTATATTGACGCTCTAAACGAATCGCAATAATCCATTCTTTTACTTTTTGTAATAACCTACTTGGTAAACTTTTAGAACCTTCACCATGAAACAATAATTTTGCTAGTTGTTGTGTAACCGTACTTGCACCACCATCTCTACCTAATTTAATAACAGCTCTAGCGGTACCATAAAAATCAATGCCAGAATGTTCGTAAAAACGCACATCTTCAGTGGCAACTAAAGCTTTTACTAAATTTTCTGGTAAATCTTTATACCGAATTGGTGTTCTATTTTCTTTATAATATTTACCTAAGGTTTTACCGTCTATAGAAATAACTTCTGTCGCTAAATTATTTTCAGGATTTTCTAAATCTTCAAATGTTGGTAGTTCACCAAAAACTCCTAAAGACCCTAATAGAAACGTCAAGCCTATCAATGCAAAACCTCCTATAAAGGCTATCCAAAGCCATTTTGTTATTTTCTTATATGTTGTTGTATTCTCTGATTTCTTTTTAGTCATTCGTAATCATTTTTTCAATTTGTAATCCGACATCCGTTACCCCTTCTAATGTCTCAATTCCATCAACATCTCCACTTTTACGCATGGCTTGTTGTATTGATATTTTATACGTACCCGTGCTTGGAAAATTAACATTGGTTTTAAATTCTAGTTTATTTTCTTTTAAGTCGGTTAGCCCTTCACCTAAAAACTTACCCTCTACATCAGCCATTTCATATTCTAAAGTATCTACAACTTTATAATTGTTTGGAAAATCTATAGATACAATCAAAAACAAGTTGCTATAAGCATAATCATTATTATTTCTAAGGTTAATATAAATGTTATTCTTAGAAATTGTATCTATAGGGTTAAATTTAAATTTAATGATTGAGTCTTTATGCCACTCAGAATTAGGTATAGATTTATAGGAGTCAAACACCAGATTATCATTACTACAAGAGGTAACAATCAATAAAATTAGTATGATGGTTATATTACGCATTTTTGCGAGAGGAATTTCTGTTATTATTACTTTTTCTCTTATTGTTATTTTTTCTCTTATTGGTATTTTTGTTGTTACTATTGGTATTTCTGGTTTTATTATTTCTGTTTCTATTATTATTTCTTCTTTTACTATTACCTTTATTCTTTCTTTTGTTTTTGTCAAAACGCGTCAAGCTATCTTGACCCACAACATTGGTAAACGAAGTGTCTTCAACAGCAACTACATCAAATTTGGAAGCATACATTTCTAAGCTATCTACTTTTTTACCTTCTTTATTTAAGGCTATAATTTCACTAGCTTGTTCAGCATCTAAAGTTACCCATTGCATCGGGTTGTCTTTATAAGCATACCATAATAATCCTTTAAAAATATCCATTTTTTGAAAAACGGCAGTACCTTTTTTGGTTTGCAACCATGTATCTGTTTTGGGAATTTTTTTTAAAGCATCTAAATAAGAATCTAATTCATAATTTAGACAACATTTTAGTTTACCACATTGCCCTGCTAATTTTTGCGGATTTAATGATAATTGTTGATACCTCGCTGATGAAGTACTTACAGACCTGAAATCAGTCAACCAAGTAGAACAACAGAGTTCTCTACCACAAGAACCTATACCTCCCAAACGAGCAGCTTCTTGACGCAAACCGACTTGTTTCATTTCAATACGGATTTTAAAAGTAGATGCTAATTCTTTTATCAACAACCTAAAATCTACTCTTTCATCTGCAGTATAATAAAACGTAGCTTTATTACCATCGCCTTGAAATTCAATATCTGAAAGTTTCATTTTTAGCCCTAGTCTAGAAATGATTAGCCTAGATTTCCGTTGAACTTCTTGTTCTTTTTCTCGTGAAGTTTGCCAAATATCAATATCTCTTTGCGATGCTTTTCTATATAATTGCTTGACTTGTTCACTATCAAAACCAATTGATTTTTTTCGCATTTGTATTTTAACCAATTCTCCTATTAAAGAAATAGTACCAATATCATGACCAGGTGACGATTCTACAGCTACCGTATCACCGATAGCAACAGGTATATTCTTAACATTTTTATAAAAATGCTTTCTTCCGTTTTTAAAACGGATTTCTACAATGTCAAAAAATGACTGTCCGTTAGGTAATGTCATATTAGAAAGCCAATCGAAAACGGTTAATTTATCGCAACTGCCTGTACCACAATTCCCATTACTTTTACAACCTTTCGGAACCCCGTTTGTGTCTGTAGAGCAACTATTACAGCTCATATTTGTATTTTATATTTAAAATTGAGCCAAATTTGCCCAATGTAAATTCATATTGAATCTGTAAATATAAATATTATTCGCAACTTTAGATTTATTAAATAACATTCTTTATTTTTTTTGTATATTAGCCGTGGTAATAAGAGATATATAGCTTGCACACATTGTGTAATGCTGTACATCTCTTTTTTGTTATAATAGAAGTTCAACTAAAAAAATCAAATTTATGTTAAAAAAACATTTTCTGCTCGTTATGTTAGTGCCAGTTCTATGTTTTTCACAAGTTGGGGGTGGAGAATATACATTCAATCCTGATAATATTCCCTGTATATCTAAAGAGGATAAAGCACAAATAAAAATTGAACTTCAAAAAAACATTAAGAGTTTAATTCAACAAGGAAAATTACCTCAACAAAAAAAATCGACATTAGCACCACCAAGTTTTATCTGGCCCGTAAAAGCTAAAGATAATAGTGAATTTACTGATGTTTGGGCTATTTCTAATTATGTAGATCACAACTCTAATTTTCCTGATAAGGTAGAAGATTATAATTGTGATAAAAGGACGTATGATACAAGTTCAGGTTATAATCATCAAGGAACAGACATGTATACTTGGCCATTTACATGGTATCAATTTGAAAATAATATTGCCGAAGTTGTTGCAGCAGCAGCAGGAACCATTATTTTAAAACATGATGGTGAATTTGATATGAGTTGTAGTTTTAATAACAACCGATGGAATTCTATATACATAGAACATAGTGATGGTAGTATTGCTTGGTATGGACACTTAAAAAAAGGAAGTCTTACTTCTAAAAATAAAGGAGATACCGTTAGTGAAGGAGAATTTTTAGGCATTGTAGGTAGTTCAGGAAACTCAACGGGTCCTCACTTACATTTTGAAGTTTATGACAGTAATGAAAATTTAGTAGACCCTTTTAAAGGCGAATGCTCTAGTAATACTTCTTTGTGGAAAGAGCAACCCAATTATTATGAACCACATATCAATGCTATTTTCACCCATAGTGTGGCTCCAAACCCTAATTCTTCATGTCCTGAAATTGAAGTTCCTAATATTGTAGAAGAATTTTTACCAAACTCCAAAATTTTTACCGCTTCCTATTATAAAGATCAATTGAAAGGAACAACTGCTAGTTATAGGTTAATAAGACCCAATGGCTCAGTATTTACTCGTTGGTCTTTTGATTTTGATGATACTTTTACTTCCTCTTTTTGGTATTGGGAGTGGACTAATTTAGCTGATTTAGGTACATGGACATTTGAATCTAATTATCAAGGACAAACTGTTAGGAAAAAATTTAAAATTGTTTCTGTTTTAGGTGTTGAAAATCATGAGTTAACTAAAATTAACATTGCCCCTAACCCATTTGAAAACATCTTAAAATTAAAAGGTTTTGATTTGGATAAAGACAATTTTAAAATGGATATTTTCAATAATTTAGGTCAAAAAGTAGTTGAAAAAAACACATTTTATGATGAATTAGACTTACAATTTTTAACTAAAGGAATGTACTTTTTAAAACTTACTGACAAAACGAATAGTAGCTACAAAACATTTACAATTTTGAAGAAGTAGTTAGAA
>JAJRPL010000333.1 GCA_024280815.1 Bacteroidota bacterium | reverse complement strand
TTCGAAAATATGGAAAGTTTAAAAAAGTGGTTACATCAAATGGTAAATCAAATGGACAAATCGTTGATTAAATCTATAACAGGAAACAAACATTATTTAAATGCATTCTATACGACATTATAAATTTAAATTGGTATAATAACATTTTTAACGTCATTCCGAATTTATTTCGGAATCTCATTATGTAGAAAATCAAATCTTTATGATGAAAACCTGAAATTCCCGAAGTTTCGGGAGCAGGAATTTACACCAAATTTGAAAAGGTTATTAAGATGGGATTAAAAATAAAATCTAAATATAGGAGAGAAAGCAGAAGCGTAAATACTTTTATTGCTGTCATATAACACGTCATATCTTAGTCCAGCAGAAAAATTACCAACACGATAAGCAGCACCTAAATACAAGGCAGGGTAATCAAAATTAGATTTTAAAGTACCTATTTTTTGATTGACAAATAATTGTTCAAACTCTGCTGAAAGTTGAAACTGTTCAAACGGATTGTATAAAGAGAGTACACTAGCCCCAAAAACATTTGATTTTAAGTCCCCATTTTTAGAGTATAAATAACTAGCACCTAAACCTAATGAGAATTTGGGGTTGAAATTGTAAATTGCACTAGGTGCCACAGAAATAGTAGTTCTATTAGAACCAAACCCAAAACCTAAACCGCCACCAAATTGTACATTGTCCCAAAATGAAGGTTGTTTGTCAATTGTTTGAGAAAATCCAGTTAAACTGATTAAAAATAAAAAGGGAATGATTAACTTTTTCATAATAAGTTGATTTTAATTACGAAAATAAGTAAATATTTCTGAAATTTTGAGCAGTTTGATGAAAATTTCAATAATTTAGACTTTTAATATTTAGATAACTAAACCGATGAAAACACTATTTACTTTATTAGTCGCATGTGTAATAACAACAGTTTCTGCACAAAGTGATATTTCAAAAATTTTAACTGAAATAGCGACAGCTCCCTCGGCTAAAAATATAGAAAATGATATCCGCACCTTAGTTAATTTTGGGACTAGACACACCTTATCAGACACCATTTCTTCAACTAGAGGTATAGGTGCTGCACGACGTTGGATCAAAGCTGAGTTTGATGCTATTTCAAAGAATTGTCACAATTGTTTAGAGGTAAGTTATCAACGTAATCTGGTTCCAAAAAACGATAGAAGAATAATTAAAGATACTTGGGTGGTAAATGTATTAGCTATTCAGCGAGGTAAAACCTACCCAAATAAATATGTAATTATGTCAGGCGATATTGATTCACGAGTTACAGACCCTAATAATTTCACTTCAGATGCTCCAGGTGCAAATGACAATGCATCGGGAATGGCAGGTACGTTAGAAGCCGCTAGAGTTTTAAGTAAGTATGAGTTTCCGGTATCAATAATTTATGTAGGGCTTTCTGGTGAAGAACAGGGCTTGTATGGCGGACAACATATGGCAAAAGTTGCAAAAGAACAAGGTTGGAATATTATTGGTGTATTGAATAATGATATGATAGGTAATATAAAAGGAATAGATGGTGTAATTGATAATAGTACGTTTCGTGTTTTTTCAGAAGCAATATCTATGGATGTCACAAAAGAACAAAGAAAAGCGATGCGATATTATGGTGGTGAAGTTGATGGGCCATCTCGTCAATTGGCACGTTATATTGATAAATTGACAGATGATTATATGACAAATTTAGATGCAATCATGATTTACAGGTTAGATCGATTTGGTAGAGGAGGTCACCACAGACCTTTTAACGATGCTGGTTTTACGGGGGTGCGTATTATGGAAACCCATGAAAATTATAACGAGCAACATCAAGATGTCAGAACTGAAAACGGAATTAAGTATGGCGATGTTATTACCTCAGTTAATTTTGAATATGCAGCAAAATTAACAGCAGTAAATACTTTGACATTAGCATCTTTAGCAGCTGCACCACCTGCACCAGAAAATGTAATGATAGGCGGTGCTGTGCAACCCTCAACGCAATTAAAATGGGAAGCTGTCAATGATACCAATACTATTGGCTATAAAATTTATTGGAGAGACACTACTTCACCGCAATGGCAATACAGTCGATTTGTGGGTAAGGTTACAGATTACACACTCAAAAATATTGTGATTGATAACTATTTATTTGGAGTAGCTACAGTGGGTAAAAATGGAGCAGAGAGCTTGATTCAATTTCCTAGAAAATTGATACCAAGAAATTAAGACTTGATCAAATAGATTTATGTTAAAGTTTTCTTAAGCCTGTAATTATTTTCGCAATTGATCGTCTTATCATTAAAACAAATTGATGTTTAAAAAAAGTATATTTTTTGTATTGGTAATTAGTTTTTTCTCCTGTAATTTATCAGCAGATAAAAACAAAGAAATTTCAAGTTTAATTTTGGATAACAATACTATGGAAGGATTAGAACTAGCAACGTTTGCTAACGGATGTTTTTGGTGTTCAGAAGCTGTTTTTCAACAATTAGAAGGTGTAAGTGAAGTGGTATCTGGTTATGCAGGTGGAACGGTTAAAAACCCAACGTATAAAGAAATTGGTACTGGTACCACCAATCATGCAGAGGTGATTAGAATTACTTTTGATCCAAAAATAATTAGTTACAGTGTATTGTTAGAGGTGTTTTTTAGTACACATGACCCAACAACCCTAAATAGGCAAGGAGCAGATGTTGGCACGCAGTATCGTTCAGCGATATTTTATCATAATGAAGAACAAAAAATAGCTGCTGAGAAAATAATAAAAGCCTTAGAAAATGAACATGTTTTTGAGGATGCTATTGTAACAGAAATTACCCCTATTAATAATTATTATGTTGCTGAAAATTATCATCAAGATTATTATATTAATAATAAAAATCAAGGGTATTGTCGTGCAGTGATTAACCCTAAATTAGAAAAATTTAGAAAAAAATTTAAGAATAAACTCAAAAAAGAATAAAAGATTGGTTGATTTTTGGTTTGGAAGATTTGTCGATATTTATGTTGGCAAATCTTCTTTTTGTTTAAAATGGGTTTGAAGCAGATTTTTTTGTGTTATAATTTACGTACCTTTCCACTTTAAAATACAACAAATGCCTTATAAAAAATTTGAAGAATATAATATTGAAGTAACTGAAGATATCAAGAATAATTATCAATCAATTATTGAGAGTCTTGGTGAAAATATTGAAAGAGAAGGTTTATTGAAAACACCTGAACGAGCTTCAAAAGCGATGCAATATTTAACTTCTGGCTATGAGATGGATGCTGAAGAAATATTGAAGTCCGCTTTATTTGATGAGAGTTATTCTGAAATGGTTATTGTAAAAGACATTGAATTGTATTCGTTGTGCGAACATCATATTTTACCTTTTTCGGAAAGGCTCACATCGCATATATTCCTAACGGAAAGATTGTTGGTTTAAGCAAGTTGCCACGTGTAGTAGATGTTTTTGCAAGACGTTTACAAGTGCAAGAGCGATTGACAGATCAAATTGTGAATACAATTAATAAAGTATTACAACCACAAGGTGTTGCAGTAGTTATTGAAGCTTCTCATATGTGTATGATGATGCGTGGTGTACAGAAGCAGAATTCTGTAACTACAACTTCGGCTTTTAGAGGTACTTTTAAAAATATGGAAACTAGAAATGAATTTTTAAAATTAATAAGTTCTAAACTGTCCTAAAAGTTTGGCATTTTTATTGCTGTATGTTAGTAAATTAAATGCGATATAATGGATAATACTATAGAACCTGAAATTATTGAACCAACTTTTGATGGCTCAAGTGACACAAAAAAATATAGACTTTTAGTCTTAAGCCTTTTATTTGATGCCATTGGGATGCTCTCTTTTTCAATTCCTTTAATTGGTGAGTTTACAGATGTAATTTGGGCTCCAATTTCAGCTTTGTTAATTTATAAAATGTTTAAAGGTGCTGAAGGTAGAATAGGAGGGATGATATCCTTTTTCGAAGAAATCATACCAGGTTTAGATTTAATTCCAACCTTTACTTTAACTTGGATTTATAAGTACGTAATAAAAAAAGAGAATTCATAATTTTTTATTGATAATAAAAGGGTGTTATATTTTTGTAAAATTGTTGAAATTTTTATAATTTAGAGCTCTATTTGAAAATAATGGTATTTTCAAAAGTTTAATTTAATAAATAAAAAAAAATTATGAGTGAATTAGCCGACAAATTAGCCAAATTAAAAAGCCAAGCAACATCTCAATTAAACGATTGTGGAGTTTCTAATATAGATGATGCTTTATTGAGTAAGTTAGTAGATAACTTAAAATTAATAGTAGATAATAAAGATGCTATTTTAGTTTCTGGAAAAGACCCAGTTGAATTAGAAACAGTAAGAAAAAACTTTGTCGTAAAAAAATTAGGTGTAGAAGATGCCGACAAAGGAGCTGCAGCTGTTGCGAAAGTAGCTGAAAAAATGTCAGGTATTAGAATGAAAAATAGAGCTGCATTTTATTACATGGTTCAAAAAGAATTAGGTTAAAACTTAATCTAAATAATTCCTCTACGCTCTGCGTCGAGGTTTCCGTTTCATCTCTCCGAGCTTGTACCGAGCGAAGCCGAGGTAGAGAGGTCGAATCGCATTTAGCAATTACGGGTGAGCAAAGATATAATTCCGACTTTTGACATGAAAGGTTAAAGCTTGTGCCCAGCTTAATTAGGTATGAAACGAGCGAATACCTCTATGGCTCTGTCTCGAGGATAGTTCGTTTCAAGAAATTATTTATTTTCGGAACTTTCAGAAGTAACAAGATTTGTTAAAGAGCGATAAAATAAATCCAGATGATTTTGATAAAATCGTCTGGATTTTTACATTTTTTAGATTAACAATTCGTTTTTAGGATTTATCGTCTTAAAAAGCCATAATTATCCTAAGAAAGATTTTACATTTTAAAAATTAGACTACCTGTTTAATAGTTTGTTGTTGTATTCGTCTTCCAAATTATAGAGCATTTGCTGTGTGTATTCCAAAGAAGATCCATGTTTTACTATAATTTATAAATCATTCTTCCATATGATATATTTTGTTCTAGAGAGTTTTATCTTTAATGATTTACAAAGTGTTTTCATTTGATAATACGTCCAATGTGTACTTTTCCATAGCAATTTTTAATCTGTAGGATAGTGAACTTCACTTTAATAACAAGTGGCATCGGTAGTAATACAATCTTGGTTTTTGATAAATCCAGACCAGTAATTAAAAAAACTTTTTCTGCTTTTGGGGTATTTAATTTTTGAGATAATTCACAACGTATTTGACTGACTATTTTATAGCTAGTCAAACGGTGATGTCCTAAATGGATACCACAAAAAAAATGATAATCAACATTTGGCATTGAATTGCTCGATTAATCGCTTGTCTGAACAACAAGCATAGTGCTTTAAAAACATCAATGCAAGTTTGCCCTTTGGACTAAAATATTTCTTTGTGCATTTAAAACAGATTCTTTAATCTTAAAAATAGACACCAGCACCCCATGGGATGGCTGCCTAAATTTTCCCTAAATCACTCGACAAAAATTGATTGAAGTAAGCATCAAAATTCTCTGAGGTATTTAAAAATGAAAATTCGTGCTGTAAATCGGAGATTCTTTGTAACTTAGACATACATTGATAAATTAAAACCCCATTTTTTGAGTGTTAGGCTCGTATTCGTTTTTTTGTTTTATCTAAAATACAGTTTATTTGATTGATATACAAATATTTATGTAGTTATGAAAGTGCCTAGTTACACTAACATCGTTACCGGATTCTCAATATACCCTTTTAAAGTCAATAAAAATTGAGCCCCTGTAGCACCGTCTACTGTTCTATGATCACACGCTAATGTAAGCTTCATGGTGTTACCTGCTACTATTTGTCCGTCTTTAACAACTGGTTTTTGAACAATGGCACCTACGGATAAAATTGCAGAATTTGGTTGATTAATAATAGAAGTAAAATCTGTGATACCAAACATACCTAAATTAGAAATGGTAAAGGTACTGCCTTCCATTTCTTGAGGTGTTAGTTTTTTGTTTCTGGCTTTACCCGCATAATCTTTTACTTGAGCTCCAATTTGTTGTAAGCTTTGCTCATCTGCAAATTGTAAAACAGGAACTAGCAGTCCGTCTTCAACAGCAACAGCCACACCAATATGTACATGATGATTGATGCGTATTTTATCATCAAACCATTGTGAGTTAACTGCAGGATGTTGTTTTAATGCCAATGCAGTTGCTTTAACAACAATATCATTATATGATATTTTAGTATCTGGAATGGAGTTGAATTGTTGTCTAAATGCAATAGCATTGTCCATATTAAATTCAACATTCAAATAATAATGAGGTGCGGTAAATTTTGATTCACCCAACCTTTTAGCAATTACTTTACGCATTTGCGAGTTAGGAATTTCTTCAAAACTCTCTTGACCACTAGGTACAAATGGGAGGGCAGCATTACCCATTTGACTTGGCGTAAAGTTTTCTACATCATTTTTAATGATACGACCACCTTCACCAGATCCTTTTACTTGAGCTAGATTGATGCCTTTTTCATTTGCTATTTTTTTGGCTAATGGAGAGGCTAAAATTCTACCTCCAGAAGATGTTGTAGTTTGACTTATAGTTGTTGTTACGGGTTCAGTTTTTGTTGTGATTTCTTTTTTAGGATGTTCAATGGTTTTTGTTTCTTCCTTTTCAGTTGTTTTGCCAAAAGCACCATTTTTAATAGCTTTAATTAGAGCTTTAACATCGGTCCCTTTTTTACCAACAATAGCTAATACACTATCAACCAATGCAGTTTCTCCTTCATTAACACCAATATGTAAAAGTGTACCTTCGTAAAAAGATTCAAATTCCATGGTGGCTTTGTCTGTCTCAATTTCTGCAAGAATATCACCTTCAGAAATGTTATCTCCAACTTTTTTAAGCCAAGTAGCTACTGTGCCTTCTTCCATAGTATCACTCAAACGTGGCATAGTAATAATTTCTACACCATCAGGAATATTAACATTAGAAGTTGTTTTCTTTTCATCTTTTTTACTAATCCCTTCATTAACTTCTATTTCCTTAGAATCAGAAGTCCCCTTTGGGGATTTAGTAGATAACAACTCAGAAATATCTTCACCTTTATTGCCAATAATAGCTAATAGTGTATCTACTTTAGCTGTTTCACCTTCTTGAACACCAATATGTAAAAGCGTACCTTCATAAAAAGCTTCAAACTCCATGGTGGCTTTATCAGTTTCTATTTCAGCAAGAATATCTCCTTCTATAATAGTATCACCAATTTTTTTCAACCATTTAGCTACAACACCTTCTTCCATGGTGTCACTTAAACGGGGCATGTTAATTATTTGAGCCATTTTTTAATGTTGTTTATTTGTTAAACAAATTATACTTTTTATTTTCCACTGAACACTGAACACTGAACACTGAACACTGAACACTATAACCGGTGTTTTAAAAACGGATAATCTTCTTGTTCATAAACCATATCATACAATTGTTGTTTGTCAGGATATGGAGATTCTTCAGCAAATTTTTCACACTCAGCAACTCTCTTTTTTACATCATCAGCAATGGCTTTGATTTCTGCATCTGTTGCGTATTTTTTCTTTTTGATGACGTCTAAAACCTGAGTAATAGGATCAACTTTTTTGTACTCAGAAACTTCATCTTTTGTTCTATAATGTTGAGCATCACTCATTGAATGCCCTCTATATCTGTAGGTCTTCATTTCTAAGAATGTTGGTCCATTACCTTTTCTAGCATGTTCAATAGCTTCATGCATTGCTTTAGCAACTTCTACTGGGTTCATTCCGTCAACTGCTTTACTGGGCATTTCATAAGCCAAGCCTAGTTTCCAAATTTCTAAATGATTAGAAGTTCGTTTTACAGATGTACCCATAGCATAACCATTATTTTCAACAATAAAAACAACTGGTAAATTCCATAGCATTGCCATATTAAAAGTTTCATGTAAAGAACCTTGTCGTGCAGCACCATCACCAAAATAAGTTAAAGTAACGGCATCATTGCCTTTGTATTTATCACCAAAAGCTATACCAGCACCTAGTGGAATTTGACCGCCAACGATACCATGACCACCATAAAAACGATGTTCTTTAGAAAAAATATGCATTGAACCTCCCATTCCTTGTGATGTACCTGTAACCTTACCATATAATTCTGCCATAACACGTTTTGGATCTACACCCATACCAATAGGTTGAACGTGGTTACGATAAGCCGTTATCATTTTATCTTTGGTCAGGTCCATAGCATGTAATGCACCTGCTAATACAGCTTCTTGTCCGTTATATAAATGTAAAAAACCTCTTACTTTTTGTTGTATATATACAGCAGCTAGTTTGTCTTCAAACTTACGCCAGAATAACATGTCTTTGTACCAATTAAGGTAAGTACTCTTTGTTATTTTTTTCATATGATAATTCTAATAGATACAATTAACAACAAAAATAACATTTTAGTACTAGTATTGAAACAAAGATTCAAAATTATTTACGAAAAGGTTATTTATTAGTGAAATTTACTTTTTTATATGAACACTGAACACTGAACTAGTCCATATAATCTTCAATTGGGTTACAAGAACACACTAAATGTCTATCACCGTAAGCATCATCAACTCTACGTACGGGTGGCCAAAATTTATTTTCAGCAACATAGGGTAGTGAAAATGCTGCTTCTTGCCTAGAATACGTATAATTCCAATTATCAGTAGTTAGCATGGTCTGGGTGTGTGGTGCATTTTTTAATACAGAATCTTGGCCTTCGACATATTCCTCAATTTCTTTTTTAATTTGAATTAAGGCATCACAAAATTTATCTAATTCTTGTTTGCTTTCACTCTCTGTAGGTTCTATCATCATGGTTCCAGCAACAGGAAAGGATACTGTTGGTGCATGAAACCCGTAATCCATCAAGCGTTTGGCAATATCGGTTACTTCAATACCTTTGGCTTTAAACTGTCTAAAATCTACAATCATTTCATGAGCAGCAAACCCTTTTTCACCAGTATAAAGAATAGGGTAATGTTTCTCTAATCTAGTTTTGATATAATTAGCATTTAAAATAGCATAAATAGTTGATTTTTTTAGGCCTTCTTCACCTAACATTTTAATATAGCTGTACGAAATAAGATCAACTAAAGCAGAACCGTAAGGAGCTGCTGAAATTGCTGAAATTGCCGTTGAACCACCCGTTTTAATGATAGGATTTGTGGGTAAGAAAGGTGCTAAATGCTTCGCAACACAAATAGGACCAACTCCCGGACCACCACCGCCATGAGGTATCGCAAATGTTTTATGTAAATTTAAGTGACAAACGTCAGCACCAATGGCAGCAGGATTTGTTAAGCCTACTTGTGCATTCATATTGGCACCGTCCATATATACTTGTCCACCATTGCTATGGATAATTTCTGTAATTTCCATAATGGCAGATTCAAATACACCATGTGTGGATGGATAAGTAACCATTAAAGCTGCTAAATTATCTTTGTGAATTTTTACTTTTTCTTTGAGATCTACAACATCAATATTCCCATCTTCAGAAGTTTTAGTAACCACAACTTTCATACCTGCCATGACAGCTGAAGCCGGATTGGTACCATGAGCCGAAGCCGGTATCAGACAAATATTACGATGTGATTCATTATTTGATTTGTGAAATGCTCTAATACACATTAAACCTGCATATTCACCTTGAGCACCAGAATTTGGTTGTAATGAAGTGGCAGAGAATCCTGTGATAATGGTTAAATCATCGGCAAGACCTTCCAGCATTTCTTGATATCCTTGAGCTTGTTCTTTTGGTACAAACGGATGAATACTATTCCAACTACTAGAACTTAAGGCTAACATTTCAGAAGCCGCATTCAATTTCATGGTACAAGACCCTAAAGATATCATTGAATCAGTTAAAGAAATATCTTTGCGTTCTAATCTTTTAATATAACGCATCATTTCAGTTTCTGAATGGTATTTTTTAAAAACTTCGTGTGTTAGGAAATCTGATGTGCGAATTAATCCTTTAGGAATACTGATACAAAGTGAGCAATTGTCAATAGTAACAATATCCTTATTCTCTGCTTCAGACAATACCTTTAATATGATGTTTAAATCGTTGTCAGTTGTAGTTTCGTTGATTGATATTCCAATAGTAGTATCATCAATAGTTAAGAAATTGATTTCATTTCTTTCAGCAATAAATTTGAGTTTTGAAGCACTAGTTACGTTGACTTGTAAGGTGTCAAAATAGGTGGAGTTTAATTGCTCTAAGCCTAATTTTTCAATGGCTTCATTTAATGTATTTGTTAAAGAATGAATTCTTTTTGCAGTGTATTTTAATCCATCAGCACCATGATACACGCCATACATCCCAGCCATAACGGCAAGTAAAACTTGTGCGGTACAGATATTTGAAGTCGCTTTTTCACGTTTAATATGTTGTTCTCGGGTTTGTAATGCCATTCGCAATGCTCTATTGCCATCAGCATCTAAGGTAATACCAATAATTCTTCCTGGAATTAAACGTTTGTATTCCTCTTTTGTAGCAAAATATCCAGCATGTGGACCGCCATAACCTAATGGAATTCCGAAACGTTGTGATGTACCCACAGTAACATCTGCACCCATTTCTCCAGGTGATTTTAATACAGCCAAACTCAATAAATCTGCCGCTACTATGACTTTTGTATCATTGCTATGAGCAGAGGTTATAAAATCAGTATAATCATAAATTTGTCCGTATTTAGTTGGGTACTGGACGATTGCACCAAAGGTTTTCGATGATAATTCGATTATTTCATGACTTCCAAAGATCAATTCAATACCTAATGGTTCAGCACGTGTTTCTAAGATAGCAATGGTTTGAGGTAATACTTTAGTTGAAATAAAAAATTGATTGGCATCAGATTTTTTTTGATCTCTAGAACGGGCGTTGAACAATAAAGTCATAGCTTCTGCAGCAGCAGTACCTTCATCTAACAAAGAAGAATTTGCCATTTCCATACCCGTTAAATCAATAATCATGGTTTGATAGTTAAGTAAGGCTTCTAGCCTTCCTTGAGAAATTTCTGCTTGATACGGTGTATACGAAGTGTACCAACTCGGATTTTCAAAAATATTACGTTGAATTACTGCTGGTAATATCGTAGCGTGATACCCCAAACCAATATAGGTGTTGTATGTTTTGTTTTTTGTAGCCAGATTCTGAATGTGTGCACTAAACTCATATTCACTCATTGGTTGAGGTAAGTTTAAATCAGTTTTTAAACGAATATGCGATGGTATTGTGTTTTCAATAAGCTCATCAAGGTTTTTAACACCTATGGTTTTAAGCATTTCTTGCACTTCATTTTCAGTGGGTCCTAAATGCCTTTCTACAAAAGAATCTGTTTTCATTCCGAAACATTTAATATTAAATTACAACTCAAATGTAGGTAAATAAAATATATATTATAAACTTAAAAAAAATAATTTATCAACTCGTTTTTGATTTTATTACTTTTACCAAATGAGCCTTGTCAGACGTATTTTTGATTTCTATATTTTTAGTAATATTCATGTTGCTTTGGCTACGTTTTGTTTGGTGAAAATTACTTTACTGACCTATAGTATTCAAGATAATTTAGTACCTTTTTTTATTTTTTTTGCTACACTAGTATCTTATAACTTCATACGACTGTATAGATTTGAAATGGTTCAAGGCTGGTTTTTTGAGTTTATCAAAACCCATAAAAAAAGTATTCTAGGTTTAACCTTGGTCAGTGCTTTATTAGTTGTTTATTTAGGGTTTTCATTGCAAATACAAGTATTAATAGCTTTAATTCCTTTTGGGATGTTTACACTATTTTATGTAATTCCTTTTCCGATATATAAAGAGAATACAATGACATTGAGAAGTTTAGCTTTTGTAAAATTGTTTTTAATTGCTATTTCTTGGGCAGGAGTTACTGTGTTAATCCCTTTATTGAATTACGATATTGCTATTCAGCAAAATGAAATACTCATTTTTATCCAACGTTTTTTATTTGTTTTAGTGATTACATTACCTTTTGATGTTAGAGATGTAGATTATGATTGCGATACTTTAAAAACCTTACCTCAAGTTTTTGGCGTACAACAAGCCAAAAGAATAGGTCTACTGTTTGTTATGTTATTTTTAGGCATAGAATTGTTTAAAAATTCTTTGATTTCAAATCAGTTTAGAATACACCTAATTGTAGCAATAATATCCTTGTTCTTTCTATTTAGATCTAAAGAGAATCAGCACAAGTATTATAGTGCATTTTTTGTAGAGAGTTTGCCTATTATTTGGTTGTTGATTTTTGTTTGGAATTTAAAACTTTTACAACATAATTGAAACCTACTTCCGTAAAATATGTTCTAACCTTATGTCGAACTCAGGTTCCTATTCAACTACCTAAATATAGTCTGTTTTCTATCTGGCCCTACAGAAACTATTTTAATGGGTATTTGTAATTCTTGTTCAATAAATTCAATATAAGTAATTAAATTTTCTGGCAATTGAATGGCAGATTCCATTTGAGTTAAATCAGCTTCCCACCCTTTAAATTCAGTATAATTTACACTTACATTTTCTGGTTCTATATTGTAGGGTAAATGGGTTATTTCTTTTCCTTTATAGGTGTAAGAAGTACAAACTTTTAAGGTGTCAAATCCAGAAAGTACATCTCCTTTCATCATATTCAATTGGGTAACTCCATTAACTTGAACTGTGTACTTTAAAGCCACTAAGTCTAGCCATCCGCAACGGCGAGCTCTACCAGTAGTTGCCCCAAACTCATGACCAATTTTTGCCATAGCTTTACCATCTTCGTCAAAAAGTTCGGTAGGGAAAGGCCCTGAACCGACACGAGTTGTATAGGCTTTAAAAATACCAAATACTTCACCAATTTTATTTGGAGGAACTCCTAAACCAGTACAAGCACCTGCAGCAGTTGTATTTGAAGAAGTTACAAAAGGATATGTGCCAAAATCAATATCTAATAATGAACCTTGTGCACCTTCTGCTAAAATGGTTTTATTATTTTGCATAGCATTGAATAAATACTCCTCGCTATCAATAAAAGTCAACTGTTTTAAAACATCAACTGCTTTGCAAAACTCTTCTTCTAATTCTTTGAGGTTAAATTGAATGTCAACATCAAAAAAGGTTAGCATTTTTAAATGTTTTTTTGCAAGAGCATTATATTTATCTTTCCAATTTTCTAATTCTAAGTCGCCAACACGCATGCCATTTCTACCTGTTTTGTCCATGTAAGTTGGGCCAATTCCTTTTAAAGTAGAACCGATTTTGGCCTTACCTTTAGATATTTCTGAAGCGGCATCTAGTAACCTATGCGTTGGTAGAATAAGATGTGCTTTACGCGAGATTAATAATTTTGATTTAAAATCAATAGTGTATTTTTTTAAATCTTCCAATTCTTTTTTGAAAATTACAGGATCAATAACAACCCCATTACCAACAATGTTTATGGCTTTATCATGAAAAATACCTGAAGGTATGGTGTGTAGTACGTGTTTATTGCCATCAAAAATTAAGGTATGCCCAGCGTTTGGACCGCCTTGAAAACGAGCAATAATATCATAGTTTTTTGTAAGCACATCTACAATCTTGCCTTTTCCTTCATCTCCCCATTGTAATCCTAATAATAAATCAACCATTAGTGGTGTATATTTTTTTGTTTAATTTAACTTTTTTTTACTGTAGATTTCGGCTCTTTTTTTGTTCCGTAAAAATATAATGAATGCTTATGAATGTCTACATCAAACACTTCTTCAATTGTTTTTTTAATCAACTGTATTCTTGGGTCACAAAACTCTTTAACTTCATCTGTATCAGTTATGATAAGGTGGTCATGTTGTTTGTCAAAATATGATTTTTCATAATGAGCTTGATTTTGACCAAATTGATGACGTCTTACCAAACCACATTCTAATAACAATTCTATAGTATTATATAAGGTAGCTCTACTAACTCTATATTTTTTATTTTTCATAAAAATGTAGAGTGACTCTATATCAAAATGCTCATCATGATCATAGATTTCTTGAAGAATTGCGTAACGCTCAGGCGTTTTTCTATGGTTGTTGTTCTCTAAAAAAGAAATGAAAACATTTTTTACAATTTCTTGATTTTTAGAATTGTCCATATAATATATTTGTACAGGTTTTAAAAAGCAAATTTACATTATAAAAAGAAAGAATTGAGATCTGTTTATTAAAAAAATGAACAACTTTTGAACAACTTAATTATTTAGACGTGTTACTTTATCTATACCGTCAATTTTCTTTAATTTTCCAATAAGTTTTTTAAGCTGAACATTGTTTTTTACACCAACGGTTACTTGTCCGTCAAAAACATCTCGCCCTCCTTTAATATTTAAATTGTAAATATTTACATGCATACTGGTTGATATTACTTTTGTAACATCATTGACCATTCCTATATGATCTATACCTGTTAATTTAAGTGTTACTTTATGTT
>JAJRPL010000332.1 GCA_024280815.1 Bacteroidota bacterium | reverse complement strand
GGTGAAGTCTTTAAATTCTATGGTCTCTTTTTGAGGCTCAATGACTTTATTAGCTTGTTCATTCTCTTTTTTTGAAGCCTGTAATTTATCTAATTGTTTTTGAATTTCTTCATCTTCAATTTTTGCAAATAATAATTCAGCTTTAGCTATTTGATGACCAGCTGGAAGGAGTGATTTTTTTGTTGAGACGTCTTTCCAAGAGTTCTCGACTCCGCTCGAACTGACATTTAGAATAGATTTAAGCTTTTTAGAAGTAAATGGCAAAAAAGGTTCGCATAAAACTGAAAGTCCTGTTGCTATTTGTAAAGCAATATTCATAATGGTTTTTACACGCTCAGGGTCTGTTTTAATCTTTTTCCAAGGTTCTTCATCGGCTAAGTATTTATTTCCTAAACGAGCCAAATTCATCAGTTCCATCAAAGCTTCTCTCAAACGATATCTTTCGATAGATTTAGAAATTATTTGAGGATATTTTTTTAATAGCATTAAGGTGTCTTCATCTACATCAGACAATTCTCCTAAAGGTGGCACCTGTCCATCATAATATTTATGAGTTAATACCAATACACGATTGATAAAATTCCCAAATATAGCAACCAATTCATTGTTGTTTCTTGCTTGAAAATCTTTCCACGTAAAGTCATTATCTTTAGTTTCTGGTGCGTTTGCAGTTAAGGCATAACGCAAAACATCCTGTTTATCAGGAAAATCTTCTAAATATTCATGCAACCATACCGCCCAATTTTTTGAGGTAGAAATTTTATTGCCTTCTAAATTTAAAAATTCATTAGCAGGTACATTATCAGGTAGAATATAACTACCTTCAGCTTTTAAAATACTTGGGAAAATAATACAATGAAAAACAATATTATCCTTACCAATAAAATGAACCAGTTTAGTATCCTTATCTTTCCAATAGGGTTCCCACTCTTTTCCATTTTGTTTTGCCCACTCTTTGGTTGATGAAATATAACCAATAGGAGCGTCAAACCATACATATAGTACTTTGCCTTCTCCTCCTTTTACAGGCACAGGTATTCCCCAATCTAAATCTCGTGTAATTGCTCTAGGTCGTAAACCGTCGTCAGTCCAAGATTTTACTTGTCCCAATACATTCGGCTTCCAATCATTTTATGCCCTTCTACGATCCATTCTTTTAACCATTCTTGATATTGATCTAAGGGTAAATACCAATGTTTTGTTTCTTTCAGTGTTGGTACATTTCCAGTAATGGCAGATTTCGGATTGATCAAATCGGTTGCGTTATGACTGGTACCACAATTTTCACATTGATCGCCATAACTTTCTTCATTGCCACATTTCGGACAAGTACCGACAACAAATCTATCGGCTAAAAACTGATTAGCTTCAGCATCATACAATTGTTGATTGGTTTCTTCAATAAATTTACCATCTTCGTATAACTTCTTAAAAAACCCAGAAGCTGTTTCGTGGTGTACTTCAGCAGAAGTTCTTGAATAATTGTCAAAAGAAATTCCAAAATCTTCAAAAGATTTTTTAATGATAGTATGGTATTTATCTACTACTTGTTGTGGTGTAATGCCTTCCTTTTTTGCTTTTATGGTAATAGGCACACCATGTTCATCAGAGCCTGAAATATAAAGAACATCATTCCCTTTTAAACGTTGAAAACGTGCATAAATATCTGCAGGTACATAAACCCCTGCGAGGTGACCAATATGTACAGGTCCGTTAGTATAAGGCAATGCCGCAGTAATGGTATATCTTTTGGGAGTGTTCATGTAAAAATTTTCTAAGCACAAAAGTAAGAAAACCTAGTCTAAAAATGTATTTTTACAAAAAGTAATATATTATGAAGTCTATTTTATATCCGTTTCTAATCGTCTTATTGGTTTTTTGTAATAATTTGTTTACACAAAATTTAATTGCACCACCAAATTTACAAAAAGGAGATACCGTTGTAATTTTAGCTCCAGCTGGAATTATGAAAGACACCACGGCAGTTCAACAAGCTGTAGAATTACTACACGACTGGGGCTTAAACACTAAATTAGGCAAACATGTATTTACACAAAATTTTCATTTTGCTGGGACAGATGAAGAGCGATTATCTGATTTTCAAAATGCTTTAGATGATGATGATATCAAAGCGATTTGGTGTGCTAGAGGAGGCTATGGAACCGTGAGAATTATTGATGATATTGATTTTACCAAGTTTAAAGAAAATCCGAAATGGGTAATTGGATTTTCAGATGTTACGGTTTTACATAATGAAATCAATAATTTAGGAATACAAACCATGCATGCTATTATGCCAATAACCTACAAGCCCAAAAATAAAGAGCAAAAAAAAGCAAGAAAATCATTTAAAAGAGCACTTTTTGGTAAAAAACTAAAGTATAAAATATCAACATCAGACTATAATAGAGAAGGAGAGGTGCAAGGGCAGGTAGTTGGCGGTAATTTATCTATTGTGTATAGTATGTTAGGGTCAAAAACTCAGATGGATATGAATGGTAAAATTTTATTTTTAGAAGAAGTGGGTGAGGCCTTATACCATATTGATAGAATGATGATTAGTTTAAAAAGAGCAGGGTATTTTGAAAATTGTAAAGGCTTAATTATTGGAGCTTTTTCTAGTATAAAACCAAATACTACTGACTTTGGAATGACCTATGAAGAAATTATTTTAGATGCCGTAAAAGAGTATGATTTTCCTGTAAGTTTTGATTTCCCAGCAGGTCATGTTAGAGACAATAGAACATTGTTGTTGGGAAAAGAAATTATACTAAAAGTGAAGGAAAAGAAGTCGATTGTTAAGTTTATAAAATCTCATCCCTAGCTTAAGCCATGCTCGGTAACTTCGATAAAAGCCATGCTTTAATCTCGTTAACCCAAAGGGAAGGGAATTAGTGTAAATATAATTTAAAAGGAATAATATTTTGTGTATTCACGACAAGAAAAGACTCTTTTAATTATATATAAAATAATCAGTAACTTTTATGGCAGAGCATAACGAATTAGGTAAAAAAGGAGAAGAATTAGCTGTTGATTTTTTAATCAAAAATGGGTATACCATTCGCGATAAAAATTACCGTTACCTAAAAGCAGAGGTTGACATTATTGCTCAAAAAGAAGATATATTAGTTGCGGTTGAAGTTAAAACACGATCTTCAAGAGATTTTGGGTTGCCACAAGATTTTGTGACTCAGAAAAAGATAAAACTATTGGTAATGGCAATTGACCATTATGTGGTTTCTAAAGATTTAGAGGTAAATGTACGGTTTGATATTATTGCGATTATACACCAAAATAATAAATTTGAAATAGAGCATATAGAAAATGCTTTTTATCATTTTTAGCCTCACTAAGGTTTATCTGGAAATAAAAAAGCCCATTTTTCAATGGGCAATTTTCTCTAACTAAACTATCAACTTAAACTAATTCTTTTTCTTTTTTATTCCTTAACCCGAAAAATTCACTATAAAAGTTCAGAATCAGGTGTAAAAGCGTTATTTTTAATGTGTTAAAAACAAAACAACACTTTTTAAACCACCCAATTTTGAGGACTAAAAATACATTATTTTACAGAAACAATCAAGC
>JAJRPL010000331.1 GCA_024280815.1 Bacteroidota bacterium | reverse complement strand
TTTGTTTTCAGAGATTCTCTCTTTATACTTTTTTATGGCATTTTCAAGATCTTCATCATCTATCGGTTTTAGCAAATAATCAATACTATTTAATTTAAAAGCTTGTAATGCATATTCATCATAGGCGGTAGTAAAAATAATGGCACTTTTAATCTCTACACTTTCAAAGATTTCAAATGAAAGTCCATCTGACAATTGTATGTCTAAAAAAATAAGATCGGGATGTTCATTATTTTGAAACCAGTTTATTGATTCTTCAACAGAATGCAACATAGCTTCTGATATATGTCCAATTTTTTGTAACATTCTATCTAACCTACGTGCAGCTGGCTTTTCGTCTTCTATAATAATGATGTTCATTAATTTAATTTTTATATATTTTATTTATTATTGCCATTGCTGTTTATCTTCATCTATAAATTCATTCATTTTACGCTGTTCCCAATCTTTTCCAAAAAAGAGAGTGGGTCCGAAAACTTTCAGGCCATGAAAAAAGACACCTATTCCCCAAAAGACCCAGATTGCAAAGGTACCGAAATCCCAAAAAGCCTCTATAAATGTTTTACCATGACTCATTTCTCCTGTAATTTTACCTATGGTTAAAAACATATTCACAATAATATATACTGCTAAATGCCAATAGAATCCTTTTAACTTTTTTACTCTTTCCTTTGCTCTAAGATATCGATCTTCTTTACTATAATCTTCCATAACTATTCCCATTGATTATTATTTTGTTGTTCTTCATTGATAAATTCATTTAATTTTTCTTGCTCCCATCGTTTAATAAATGATAGGTTAGGCCCAAAGACAACTAGTGCATGAATTCCTAGGCCAATTCCCCATCCCAAAGGGGTAAAGAACGTACCATAATTCCAAAAATTTATTTTAACATCGTATCCAATATAGATAAGCAATAACAACCCCACATTAATAATAATATAAACACTTAAATGTATATAAAACTCTTTAAGTTTTTTTACCTGTTCTTTAGCTTTTATATAACGTTCTTCTTGTGTGTAATCTTCCATAATATTCTTAGTTAAAAATTATTATTCCCATCTACTGTTATCATTACTATCTTGCTCCATAAATTCCTGCATTTTTTTATCTTCCCATGATTTTCCGAAGTACTTATCCTTTCCGAAGACTTCAAAGGCTTGAAAAGCTAATCCCATTCCCCATCCAAATAAAGGAAACCAGAACCAATAAAACCCTGAAGATGTTCGCATATTTATAAAAATTAAAAACGGAATTACAATTACATAAGCTGCCAAACTACCATAAAACTCTTTTAATTTTTCTACACGTTTTCTTGCTCTTACATAACTTGAATTGACTGTATTTGATGATTGTGTTCTCATAATTGTTGCTTGTTTTGTTAACATCGGTAATTCAACTGTAAATGTCGATGTTGATTTGTTAATAATTACTTTACGTTCGGTTAATAGACTATAGCGTTGTTGTATGTTTACTAAGCCTACTCCACTGCCTTTTTTTAGCACTTTTTTAACTTGCAGATTGTTCTCTACAATTAAGCTATCACCTCTTTCATAAATTTTAATTCTTAACGGATTTGTAGCATTTACGATATTGTGTTTTACTGCATTCTCTAATAATAATTGTAATGAAAGCGGTACAACTTTAGCGTTAGGATTACTTGCTTTTTCAGGGATTTCAAAAATGATACTATCTTCAAAACGCATTTTAAGTAATTTGATATAGGTTTTGGCAAATTTCAACTCTTCATCAACTGATATCAATTCCTTATTTTTCTGTTCTAGTACATAACGATATACTTTAGACAATGATGTTGTAAACTTCTGAGCAGCATCAGGATTTTCATCTATTAAACTGGTCAATACATTTAAGCTATTGAATAAAAAATGCGGATCTAATTGATTTTTCAAAGCATCAAACTGAGCCGATGCTGTACCCGCAATAATTTTTTGCTCTTTAACTTTGCTTTTTTGAAGTTCTCTATAATAATAAAAAGCATGAAAAATAATTGCAATTACAATAGTAATTAATAACACAGTCAAATAGTACGATTCGTTATCCATTTCATTAGAAATAAATACTTCAAAAGCTACACCTTCAAAAATTACTACTTGTATGGTTCTTAATAAAATTGCGGTGAGCATGGTTAACAGAATACTTCCTAAAAAACCTATAAAAAACCTATACTTTATCAATTCTTTCCATTCTATTTTATTTAAATAGTCAAAGAAATAAATATTTACTGCTGTTATTGTTATTGAATAATAAAGATTGTAGCCAAAATTTATCAACATAGTACTATCAAACACCAATTCGTTTCCTGACAACATAAAATAGGAATAGTTTAATACAAAGATGATGGCACCTATGATAAAGCCAACTATTAATATTTTATTGATTTTTGACATTTAAATTAATATTTAATTCACTGTTTTCTAGTGTTCTCTAGTATTACCGTATAAACTTATGTTAAAAATTAAGTGTTAAATCTAACGATTTATTTTCAACTGTAAACTTTGCAATTTCAAATGTTGGTGGCCCCATTAATACTGGGTTGTTAGAAATACCGTAATCTTCTAATGGCATATGGCTTTCATTAAAATCCATTCTACCATTTTCATTTGCATCATGAAAACACATGATGGCATATTCACCTGGATTTATATTTTCAAAAACGACTTCACATTTACCCTCTACTATAGTTACAATTTTAGTTGCTAAT
>JAJRPL010000330.1 GCA_024280815.1 Bacteroidota bacterium | reverse complement strand
TATACTTAATAAGTATGAAGTTCAGTATTATCATTGTGAGGCTTGTGGCTTTACTCAAACGCAAGAGCCTTATTGGTTAGATGAGGCATATTCTGACGCGATAAGTGTTTCAGATACAGGGGTTATGGCAAGAAACAACTCTCTTTGTAAAACAGCTACGGTCATTTTGTCTTTAATCTCCAAGAAGGATGCAAAATATTTAGACTTTGGTGGAGGGTATGGGATATTCACTCGAATGATGAGAGATGTTGGGTTTGATTTTTATTGGTATGACAAGTTCGCCACAAATTTAGTAGCGAGGGGATTTGAGGGGTCTATTTCCAATGATGCTAAATATGAAGTCGTTACCTCATTTGAAAATTTTGAGCATCTTTTAAACCCGCTTGAAGACATCGAAAAAATGTTAAGTTTGGGCAATACTGTTTTATTTTCCACTGAATTAATGCCAAGCGACTTGCCTAAACCAGAGAAATGGTGGTACTACTGTTTAGAACATGGTCAACATATATCATTGTTTTCCCAAAAAAGTCTAGAGTTTATAGCCAATAAAAATGGCTTTAATTATGTTAGTAATGGTTCAACACTTCACATTTTTTCAAAAAAAACCATTTCACCAAAAATATTCATACTTGCTAAGATTATTATAAAGCTAGGTTTAGACAGGTTTTTTAAACATAGACCAAAAACAAATAATGATATGCTACTTATGATAAAACAAATGGAACAAAAATGAAAAAGATACTCATCACCGGAGCCAAAGGTTTTATAGGGAGTCATGTAGCACGACATTTTAAAAACCTAGGATACCAAACATATGGTATAGGGCATGGTGATTTGCTGGTTGATGAATGTAAAGCCATAGGATTAGACTACTGGTATAAGTCAGATGTTTGCATAGAAGCTATAAAAGAAATAGGTGAGATTTTTGATGTTATTGTTCATTGTGGGGGGAGTGGTTCTGTTGGTTTTTCAGTTGAACACCCTTATGAAGACTTTAAAAAAACAGTTGACGGTACATTGGAAGTTTTAGAGTATATAAGACTTTATAACGCTCAGGCACACTTTATATACCCCTCTAGTCCTGCTGTACAAGGAGAATGTACAAATGAGCCTATAGGGGAAGAGTATATAGGAAAACCCGCTTCTCCCTATGGGTATCATAAAAAAATAGCAGAAGATTTAGCAAGAAGTTACTCAGAAAAATATGCCATTAAAGTATCTATTATTAGACTTTTTTCCGTGTATGGAAATGGTTTAACAAAGCAATTACTTTGGGATGCATATAATAAAATTATTGATACTAAGGGTGAAGTTATTTTTTGGGGAACAGGCGAAGAAACAAGGGATTTTATACATATTGATGATGTAGTGAAAATCATGGAAAGTCTTATCTCACTTGAAGATTTGTATCTGGTGGTGAATGGAGGGACAGGGGTTAAGTATACTGTTAAGGAAGTAGTATTAATGATTAAAGCGCTTTTATCATCAGAAACGAATATTGTATTTAATCAACAAATTAATCAGGGAAATCCAATTTATTATTGGGCAGATATCAAGAAATTAAAAATGATTTATACCAATAAACCAAAAACATTTGATATTGGACTACATGAATATATTAAGTGGATAGAAACTATATGATAAGAGTAGCATTTATCGGAGCTGTTTCAAAAGAATGGATGGGTGGACTAAATTATTATAAAAACTTACTTTATGCTCTTCATAACATAGATAACAAAAAGATACAAGTAGTTGTGTTTTTAGGAAAAAAAACAGATACTTCCATTAAAAATATGTTTGCAGAATATGCTGAGGTTATAGAACATCCAATGTTTGATAAAAAAAGCTTGCCATGGTACGCTTGGAAACTTTCATATCGGGTTTTTAAATCTACATATTTACTTAATAATATATGTGTAAAGTACGATATTAAGCTTTTATCTCATTCTGGTATAGCCTCACTACATACAGTTAAGACTATTAATTGGATACCAGATTTTCAATACTTACATTTACCGAGGATGTTTTCAAATAAAGAGTTGTCTACAAGAAGTAAAAATCATAAATATTTAATTGAACGTAGTGATGCAATTGTTTTAAGCAGTTATGATGCATTAAAAGATTTAGAGAGTATATATACAAATATATATATATATAAGACGCATGTTTTACAATTTGTTTCACAGCCTGATCCAAATTATTTTGAATTAAATAATAGTGATGAAATTACTAGAAAATATAGTTTAGAAAAAGATTTTTTTTATTTGCCAAATCAATTTTGGAAACATAAAAACCATATGTTGGTTTTTGAGACAATTAAGCTATTAAGGGACGAGGGTATAGACTGTTACTTAGTATGTACAGGGCATTTAGAAGACCATCGAAATAGAGAACATATTGAAGAGGTTAAGGCCTTTATTGAAGATAATAATTTAGAGACGCATATTAAACTTTTGGGACTCATTGACTATAAGGATGTCTTTAGTCTCATCAAGTATTCTAAAGCAGTCATTAACCCATCACTTTTTGAAGGCTGGAGTTCTACCGTGGAAGAATGTAAAAGTGTGAATAAAAATATGATTTTATCGGATTTAGATGTACATAAAGAACAATACCCTCAGGCAACATTTTTTGATAGATATAGCGTGGATGCATTAAAGAAGATATTAGTAGATTATCAATCTGAGAAAAAAACATATGATACGGTTTATAATTTAGATGAAAGAACAAGTACCTTTGCTTCTGACTATATTAAAATAGTAGAAAAAGTGCTGGCATAGAATGAGAAATGAAACTTTACCCCTCATCACTATTGTAACAGTTGTGTACAACGGTGAAGCATTTTTAGAAAAAACAATTGAGAGTGTTATTAATCAAAGTTACCAGAATATTGAATATATCATTATTGATGGTTCTTCTACCGATAAGACTGTAGACATTATCAAAAAATATGAAAGCCATATTAGCTATTGGGTGAGTGAAAAAGACACGGGTATTTATGATGCTATGAATAAGGGTGCAAGAGTGGCTACTGGTGACTTTATTAATTTTATGAATGCGGATGATATTATTTGTAGTAACGATGCTGTAGAAAAAGTTGTAGAACAAATAAAAAACTTTGATACGACGTATTATGCACGTGCAAGTATTATTAGTGATAGTGTATCTTGGATATATCCTCCTTTTGAAGTGAAAGATTATATAAAATGGTTAAAGTTGAACCTACCAAACCATCAAACCATATTTTTCCCTAAGAGCTTTTATAAAAAGTTTTTTTATGATTTAAGACTTAAGATAGGGGCAGATGATGATTATAAACTATTTGCATTAAGAAATGGCGCTGTCAAGTTTATTGACATTACGTTTGTCGAGTTTAAAAGAGGGGGCATCTCTAGCAATCATAGAAATTATAAATTACTATTGCAGCGAATAAAAGAGAGTTATATTCGAAACGCTAAACATAAAAGATGGATACGTTTTTTGATTGATCCATTTAAATTAATGGTGCTATTTTTGTTTCATTTAGTATTTGGAGAAAAAAACTTTTTATCTTTTATAAAAATGATAGTAAAATGGAGAAGATAATTAAGGGAGTCTGATGTCAAAAAAAACGATAGGGTTTACAACGGGTGTGTATGACATGTTTCATATTGGTCATTTACATTTATTGAAAAAAGCAAAGAATAGATGTGATTACTTGATTGTGGGCATTAGTACAGATGAACTTGTTACTGATTATAAAGGGAAAACACCTATTATCCCTTTCGAGCATAGGCTAGAAATTGTATCCGCATTAAAGTTTGTTGATGAAGTTATTGCTATTACACATAGAGATAAGTACCAAACGTATTTAGATGTAGGGTATGATGTATTATTTGTAGGGGATGATTGGAAGAACTCAGAGATATTTCAGAAGCTTGAAGGACAATTGTCTGAGCATGGCGCGATGATTGAATACTTTCCCTACACAAAAGAAGTCTCATCCACACAGTTTCGTACTATCTTACAAGACATTTATGATGATGAGGCATTAGATCATAAGTGAAAATATTTAGTTATTCAAACTGGGAACATATTTGTAAAGGATTAGCATTAGAATTTAATACAATTCGAGCAGATGAGATACTAAGTTCTCCTAAAGATAAATGGATTGTTGTGAAACATGATGTTGAAACAGATGTTTCTAAAGCAGTTAAACTAGCAGAGATAGAACATAAATATGGAATTCGTGCAACATATTATGTACAGGCTAACTTAGTAGAAAAAAATAGTGAGTTATTAAAATTTATTGCGGGACTAGGGCATGAAGTAAGTTATCACTATGATGTACTAGATGCATGTGATGGTGACTATAAAAAAGCGATCGAAAGTTTCACCACATATAAAAATTATTTTGAGCATCATGGATTCCTTGTAAAAACGGTTTGTCCTCATGGTAACCCAATTAAAATACGTCAAGGGTGGTCATCAAATAAAGACTTTTTTAGAGATGAAAGGGTGAATAAACTTTTTCCACATATTTTAGATATTGTTGTCCATTTACCGGATACAATAGGCGATAGTTATACCTATGTTTCTGATGCTGGATACACTTTTCAGGAAATAGGTAACATACACAATAATGACAATGTGAATATGGGTGATATGAAGATTGAAACAAATCTCATTGACTATTTAAAAACAAAAGAACGTATTATTTTAAGTACACATCCACATAGATGGGAAAGTGGTAAACTCAAGTTTATGTTAAAAGTTTATGGATTTAGAATAATTAGAAGTATCGCTAGATATCTAGCTAGAGTTTCATTCCTAAAAAAAATTATGTCAAAATATTATTATTTGGCAAAGAAGGTGTAATGTGACGAATGAAGAATTAAAAGTATTACAGATGAAAATATTAGATATTGTCGCATATTTTGATAGCTTTTGTAAAGAAAATAATATTGTATATTATCTTATGGGAGGCTCTGCATTAGGGGCAATGAGACATAAAGGTTTTATACCTTGGGATGATGACTTTGATGTCTTTATGGACTCTAAAAACTATATGAAGTTTCTAAAAGTAGCAAACGAAAAACTCGATACGAACCTATTTTATCTACAGGAAGAGAATAGTGAAGAGTATCCTCTCTATTTTTCTAAAATACGTATGAATGGTACAACATTTATAGAGAAAGATATTAAAGATAGAGATATGCATCATGGGATATATATCGATATTATGTGTCTTAATAATACAACTAAAAATAAAGTTATTCGTTATCTCCAATATTTTTCTGCACGTGTATTAAGTGCAAGAGCGATAGCTGAACAAGGGTATATTACTGATTCAAAAAGAAAGAAATGGGCATTGGTTGTCGTTAAGTATCTAGTGAATGGATATGTAAAAAGAGGTTTATTGAAAGTGGTAAGAGGGTTCAATCATAAAAATAGTGATTATGTGGGACATTTCTTTGGTAGAGCTCCTTTCCTGAAAACATCTTTTCCTACATGTTATTTAGGCGCAGCAAGAGATGTTCCCTTTGATAACTTAGTTTTACCTGTACCACAAGAAGTAGAAAAGTATTTAACTGTACGGTATGGAGAAAGATATATGGATATGCCATCAGAAGCAGTAAAGGCGCAATATCCATCACATGCGTATATCGTAGATGTAGACAAGTCTTATACTGAGTATCTTCCTTTAGAAAAGGAGCGATAACTTGTGTGATGTTGCTGTCGTATTAAGTTTGTATAAAAATGATTGTTTAAATACTTTAGTGCAGGCATTAGAGAGCCTATTTCTGCAAACGAAGAGAGTTGATATATTTGTACAACAAGATGGTCGGGTAACAGAAGATGTCGAAAAGTATTTAGATAAGCTTTTGGAAGAAAAGAAAATATCTTATTTAGGGAAAGGTGTTGAAAATAAAGGTATTGCGCCATCTTATAATGAATTATTTACAGAAGTTCTAAAAAGAGACTATAAATATATCGCTCGGATGGATGCGGATGATATATCTGTGCTTACGAGAATAGAGTTACAGTATACTTTTATGGAAAAATATCAAGATATTGATGTAGTAGGGGGAAGTATTGAAGAATTTGGAGATAATTTTGAATATAATAAAATTGTAACATACCCCCTATCACATAGTGAAATATTTGAGTTCTTTGCCAAAAGGGCGCCTTTGGCAAATGTGACGACATTTTTTAGGGTTAGTTATTTTGAAAAGGCTGGCCTTTACCCAACCAGATCCCCTACAAATGAAGATACTCTTTTTTGGCTTTCGGGATTTAGAAATCATTGTATGTTCGCCAACCTTGATAGTATTTTGGTAAAGGTACGTGTATCAAGAGATTTTTTTGAGAGACGTGGTGGAGTTACAAAGGCATGGAGTGACTTAAAAGATAGATGGTTAGTTATACGAACATTAAGATATAATTTTAATTCGTATCTATATGCACTAGCATTATTTGTGATAAATCTCTCTCCCCCAAGTATAAAGAAGTTTTTATATCAGAAATTACGATAAGCAAAGGAAAATTAGAATGAAAAGCATACAAGAGAAAAAGTTTGAGTTATCCACTGTATGGATATTGATTATAATAGCATATATGTTTAGTTTTGCAATACGGTTAATTTGGGTATATCAATTTCAAGATACATCAAGTTTTTATTGGAATGATCAGTTAATGATTAATACGAATGATGGGTATTTTTTTGCATCAGGTGCACAACAAGAACTTTTTGGCTTACACACAGATAACCCTAGAGTATTTGGAATATGGGATTATGGCGTTATATTTTTTACAACAGTATTTGCAAAAATAACACCATTCTCATTGGAAACAGTCATACTCTATATGCCTGCAGTGATTTCATCTCTTGTGGTAATCCCTATCGTATTGATTGCCAGACTTTATAATCAAACACTATGGGGTTTTTTTGCAGCGCTCCTAGGAAGTATTACATGGAGTTATTATAACCGAACCATGGTGGGATACTATGATACGGATATGTTTTCTGCAATGGCACCTATGTTTATTTTATTTTTTTTGATGAAAAGTACAATAGATTTTAATTTACGTTCAGCACTCTACGCTTCTATCTTTATATCTATTTATCCTTTTTTATACGACTCTGGGCTTTCTCTTGTCTATGCAATGGGTATTATGTATACACTATATATGATATTTTATCATCGTAATAATAATACAACATACCTATCGTTAATACTCATTTTTGTCTCTTTGTTACCTTTCCCTATATTGTTACCCTTGGCATATATTGTCAAAATAGCTGTATTGGTAGGACTATATTTTATTTTGAATAAAGTGACGCTAGAACAAAAAAAACTTATCATTATCACAGGTGTACTTTTTGTATGTTTCCTCTTTTTTGGTAATGTAGTTGGTTTGATCTTAGGTAAAATATCTAACTACCTTTCTACGGGTACACAAAATACTGGTTTACATTTTTATGCAGTTGTTCAAACAGTAAGAGAAGCAGGGCAAATACCTTTTTCAACATTTGCAAATCGTGTCTCTGGTTCTGAGCTTGGTGTATTAATTGCTTTTGTAGGGTACCTTGTACTGGTGGTTAGACATAGCGCATTTATATTGGCACTACCTCTTATGGGCATTGGAGTATTTGCTCTTTTTGGAGGGTTACGGTTTACTGTATACGCTGTACCTATTGCGGCTATGTCAGCCATTTATCTCTTTTTTGTTTTAGGTACATTTTTTCAAGACAAAAAAGTGAAGTATGGGTTCATTGTCTTAGCAACAGCTATGATGATTTATCCAAATATAACACATATTATTGGATATAAAGTTCCTACTGTGTTAAATAAGAGTGAGGTTCAAGATTTAGTTAAACTTAATGAGATCTCAAAATCTATAGATTACACATTAAGTTGGTGGGATTACGGTTACCCTATCTGGTACTTTTCTGATACGTCAACGCTTATTGATGGGGGTAAACATCATAATGATAACTTCATTATTTCAAAAATCATGCAAACATCATCTCCCGAACTTGTAGTGAACTTAAGTCGATTAGCAGTAGAGACCTATGTAGATTCAAACTATAGTATTGTCACAGACACATTATTTAAAAATGGAGAAGAAGATCAGTTAGATCCAAACGTATTACTTTCTGAATTGGAAAATGGTGTTTACCCTTTACCCGAAAAAACCAGAGATATTTACCTTTACTTGCCCTATCGTATGTTGAATATTTTTCCAACTGTATCAGTATTTGGTAATCTAGATTTAGCAACAGGGAAAATAGAAAGAAAAATAAGTTTTTTTCCTACTGTAGCTATCAGAAATGAAAATGGCCTCCTGTCTTTTCAAAATGGTATAGTATTCGATTCAAAAAAAGGTGAAATTGTTTTAGGGAAGCAAACAAAAAGTGTTAAATATTTTATTTCAACTCAAAATACAAAAGAAAATGAAATACAATTACAAACACAACTTTATAATGTGGAAGGGGAATATACAATAGTATATATGAAAAGTTATCGTAAATTTGTTATTATG
>JAJRPL010000329.1 GCA_024280815.1 Bacteroidota bacterium | reverse complement strand
GGAGATGAAATTTCGTATTACGGTGGTGGTTCTGATTCTTTTGCTGGTATTAAACCAGCTGAAGCTATGGATGAAAGTCGTAGTAACTTTGCAGCTTATGTAGGTTTAGACTTTGATATTACTGAATCCTTTTTAGTAGGTGGTGCTGCACGTTATGAAGATTTTTCTGACTTTGGTTCTAACTTCTCTTGGAAAGTAAATGGTCGTTATAAAATTGGTGATAATATTGCCTTTAGAGCCTCTGCAAGTACTGGTTTTAGAGCCCCAACGTTACACCAAAGATATATTCAATTAACACAGTATATTATCGTTGCTCCAAACCCAGACCCTCAGTTGCAAGGTACATTACCAAACAATTCTGATGCTGTAGTTGGTTTAGGAGTTCCTAATTTAACTGCTGAGACTTCTCAAAACTTTTCTTTTGGTGGTACTGCTAAATTCGGAAAATTGAATATTACTGCTGACATTTATCAAATTTCAGTAGATGACAGAGTATTGTTCTCTTCTCAAATTAAACCTTTAGACGGAGCTTTAGATGGTTCAGACGCTGTAGAGCAAATTCTAATAGATAATGATGTATTGGCATTACAATTCTTTATCAATGCAGTGAACACTAAAACTACAGGAGCTGACATTGTGGTAGATTATTCAAATGTACCCGTTGGTGAAGGTTTTTTTGGTGCTAGTTTAGCTATGAACTTTAACAATACAAAAATTGATGGTTCAATTGCTAATCCTTCAATATTAGAAAATGGTGGCTATCAAATATTTGACCATCGAGAAGAATTACGTATAACTGATGCTAGACCTAAATCAAAAATTAATTTTGGCTTGAATTATGCTCTAAATGGATTTAATATTGCCTTAAACAATACCCGTTTTGGTGAAGTTACGGTTGCAGGTAATACTCCAGCAGCTTTAGGAGAGTCTGCTCCAGATGATCAAGTGCATAGTGCTAAAGTTGTAACTGATATTATTTTGGGCTATGACTTCTCTGACAGATTATCATTATCTTTTACAGCCAATAACTTATTTGATGTGTATCCTGACATTCTTCATGACGGAACAAATGGAAATGCCGATTTAAGATCTGCTGGTGGTAGATTTGACTACAGCTCTGAAGTTACTCAAATGGGACAATTAGGAACAAATTTCCTTTTAAGTTTAAAAATGAAATTTTAAATCTTACTAATTATAAATGAAAAAAGCCTCGCTTTCAGCGAGGTTTTTTTTATGCCTAAACTCATTTAAAAATAGTACCTTGCTACCAAACACTATAGAAAAGTTATGACCACAAAAAAAATCGCAATTCTATTTATAGTATTTATTTTTACACTCTCTAATTGTTGTAAAAAAGAAACTACTAAAGATGAAAACTCTACTACAGAAGCTAAAATTATTGAACAGGCAGAAACTACAATCGAAGTATTAAAACCTATTGCTTATGCAAAACGGATGGCTGCTGAAAAAGTGCAATTAGTAGATATTAGAACCCAAGAAGAATTTAATTTAGAACATATAGAAAATGCAGATAATATCAATATTTTAGACAGTACTTTTACTGAGAAAATAACAAAATACAATAAAGACATTCCTGTTTATGTGTATTGTACCGCTGGTGGTAAACGAAGTCAAGACGCTGCAAAAATATTAAAAAACAAAGGATATAATGTTGTAAATTTAGAGGGTGGACTTGTTGAATGGACTAAGAAAGGTCATAAATCTATTAAAAAAACTTCAGATTAATTTAACAAAGGTTTGTAACTTATACCAAGTTAACACTAAGGAGTAAAGCCATTAGGAATTATTATCATTTAAAAAATACACTTTACCCCCTAAAGAAACGTTAAAATCATTATATTTAGGCGTCGTTAAATTAAGGAGCTTTGTATTTAAAAATAACCCTTTTAATTATTTTTCTATTTAGTAGTACCTGCTACGCCCAAAGGTTAGATAATTTGGGTAAAGCTAAGCCTGTAACTATTACTGGAGGCTTTTCTGCAAATTCTATCTTTTATAATGGCACAGCCAATAGAGCTCCCTTTACCTATTTTTTAAATGGTAATATTAACGCCAATCTATACGGACTCTTTAATATTCCTGTTTCTTTTGCCTATACCAATCAACAATTTTCTTTTAATGAACCTTCATTTAAAATTAACAGACTTAGTATTCATCCGTCTTATAAATGGGTAGCTACACATATTGGTGATGTGTCTATGAATTTTTCTCCTTACACGTTGAACGGACATCAATTTACTGGTTTCGGTTTTGACCTAACACCAAACGGACCTTTTAAAATCAGTGCAATGTATGGCAGGTTGGTTAGAAATAGAGAATACAACACCATTGAACCACAAGCTGACCCTTCATATAAAAGAATGGGTTATGGTACAAAAATAGTTTTTGATAAAAATAATTTTGGTGTAGGGATCTCATTTTTTAAAGCAAAAGACGAATTAAATTCTTTAAAAGTTGCTTTTCCAGCCGATTTAAGAATCACGCCTAAGGAAAACCTTGTTATTAGCTTAGAAGGTAGAATAACACTATTAAAAAAAGCTAACATTCGTGTAGAAGTTGCCAACAGTGCTTTAACTAATGATTTACGTGCAGAAAGAATAAAAAGCAATAAACTCTTATCGGGTTTGGTAAATAATAAAGTTTCTACTGTATATCACCATGCTTTTAAAGCCGATTTTTCTTATAGTATTGGTAACGGCTCTTTAGGGTTGGGGTATGAACGTGTAGACCCACAATACCAAACCTTAGGGGCATATTACTTTAATAATGATTTAGAAAATATTACCGTCAAACTCAACCAAACACTATTTAAAAACAAGCTAAATATAGCTATCAATACAGGTTTACAACGTGACGATTTAAACAATCAAAAACAAAGTGAATTAAATAGAATTGTAGCTGCAATTAATTTAAATTTAAAAGCTAACGAACGCCTAAACGTATCTGGTTCATACTCAAACTTTAGAGCACATACACAAATCAAAAATCAGTTTGATTATATTAATCAAGTACGCCCTTATGAAAATTTAGACACCCTAAATTTTACACAAGTTTCACAAAATGCAAATTTAAATATCAACTATGCCTTATCACAACTCAAAGAAAAAAGACAAAGTGTAAATGTAAATGTATCTTATCAAAATACCAGAGAAGATCAGGATGCCTTTTTGATTGACATCCCTAAGAATGATTCTCAGTTTATTAACGGAAACTTAGCATATAACCTAACCTTAACCGAACGGAACTTATCATTTACCGGAGCATTTAACAGCACCTACAATACTATTACAGATAGTGAAATTTTAACGCTTGGCCCTACATTAGCTATTGCAAAACAATTTTTTGACAAAAAAATGCGAACTACCTTCTCTAGTTCTTATAATACCACAGCGAAAGACGGTGCCCAACAAGGAAATGTACTAAATTTTAGGTTAGGAGCAACCTACAGGTTTAAAGAAAAACATAATTTTAATTTGAATATCATTCAGTTATTTAGAAACACCATTGCACAACAAAATGTAAACGATTTTACGGCAACATTAGGCTACAGCTATTCATTTAGCAGTAGAAAAAAACGAAAAAATTTCGGTAAAACGGTTAAAGACAAACAAAAAAAGAAACAAAAATCAATTAAAAAAATAGAAACTTTATTAAAAATTAATTATAAAGGGTATCATTTTGAAGGTCCTCCATCTTCAATAACAAAACAAATAGATACACTAAATACTACATTTCAATATACCGAAAAATCTAAACAGCAAAATTTAAGCATCTTATTTGAAAAAATAAAAAAATCTGAAAAAGAAGAAACAAAAACTTATAAAAAGAGTGTCCAAAATTACCTAGATGTGTATGATGCTATTTCTATTTCATTTAAAACATATCAAAAAGAAGTTAAAGAAATTTTAAGAGAATTGGCAACAGACATTTCTCAAGCTCATAACGGACTCCAAAAGAGATACATTTAAGCCAAAGGTATTTATAATAGCTTACCCATTGAAGACAAAAATAATGAAGAAAATAAAAACATATTTAATGAAATTAAACAACAATTCATACATCATAGTTGGATTTTAAGACAATTGCAACAACCAGAAGTAGAAATTTTAGAAAAATTACATATCTTTAAAGGGAGTATGCTTAATGAAGTAACAACTATGCGTAAAAAAGGTGTTTCTGAAGAACAAATCTCAGCTCAAATAAAAATGGCTATTATTGCCTATTATGATAAAATGGCTACCGAACAGGCAAGTGAAGATGATATTTTATTAATAAATAAAAACTAATGCTAAAATTTTTATAGAAAATGACTTTAGCAAAGCAGATGACAAAGAAAATACCTACAGAAGGTTATTTAAAACAGAATTACTTATTTTTGAATAGATTATAATGGATAAAACCCAACCACATACCATTCTTTACATGTTAGTATTACTTTTTAAAACGTCTGTGTTTCGTTTAAAAAGAATAAAAACCATGTTACAATCTATTTCCTTTTTAAGTGGAGTTAAGGGTGTATTTTTTTTACTTTTAGTCTTTTTTAGTGCACAAATTCAAGCACAAACCTATCCCGTACAAATTATCCCACAGGTAAGTTCGCCCCCACCTGTTTACCTTTCAGAATATACGAATACTACAAATAGTACTGACCCTATAAAAGCACAACTTTTATTAACCGACTTGTTGGTTACCAACCGTCAGGTTAGATTAAAACTCTATATAGAAGGTAATGGTATTCAAGCTCAAAGTAAAGATGTTGTTGTAGGTGCACAACCGTTATTTTTAGATGGTGGCATTCCGCTACAATTAGGCAGTATTGACCTCGCTCCTTATTTTGAGTTTCAAAATCTTCAAGGTATTTCAGCGGGTGCTTATGCTAACGAATTACCCGAAGGTCTTTTTCAATTTTGTTTTGAGGTTTACGATGTACTCTCTGGCAATGTTATCTCAAATAAATCGTGTACCAATGTATTACTTTTTTTAAATGATCCGCCATTTTTAAATCTTCCTACAAATCATATCAATTTAGAAGCTAATAATCCGCAAAATATTCTCTTTCACTGGACACCACGTCATATCAATGTTAGTAACGTCGAATATGAATTCAGTCTAGTTGAAATTTGGGATAATGTTATGGATCCGCAAGCCGTATTTGTATCTTCACAAATTTTCTACCAGACTACCACTAGAAATACCACCTTACTTTATGGCTTGGCAGAACCGCAATTAATAGAAGGCAAACGCTATGCATGGCGTGTACAAGCCAAAGCCATTAATGGCGTTGACCAAATAGGACTCTTTAAAAACAAGGGCTATAGTGAAATATTTAGCTTTACTTATCAAGGTAATTGTGCAGCACCTACCGCTTTACGTGTTGCAGATGTTACTTCTAAAACAGCAACCTTTAATTGGCAAGGTACTATAGAGCATACTCAATATAAAATTGAATATAGAAAATCTGTTGATGCCAATGGTAATTCTGGCAATGCCAATAGTAACCATTGGTTTGATGATATTACCGACCGTGAAGAACTTGTGGTGATTGACCTAGAACCGAATACTACTTACCAATATCGTGTAGGTGGCTTTTGTATGGATGGCACCCTAACCTATACCACCCCGCTTACATTTACCACTATGGAAGCTGATACTGAAGCGTATTACAATTGTGGTATTGCTCCAAATATCAATATTTCTAATACCATAGAATTAGAAAAATTGCAAAATGGCGATGTTATTAAGGCTGGTGATTTTAATGTGAAAATTAAAGAGACTTCAGGTTCAGGGAGCTTTACAGGTAAAGGCTATACTACAGTTGGTTTCTTAAAAAATATAAAAATAGCCCTGATATTTACAGATATTAAAGTAAATACTGATTATCAATTGCTAAGTGGCGAAATTAAAACCGTGTACGACCCAACGTGGAATAATATTTTAGATATAGATACAGTTATTGATGAAGTTGAAGATATTGTTGATGTCTTTACTGGTGATGACCATACCGATTTAGATGTAAATTATGATATTGCTAGTGAAGAGGCTATTGTAGTAACTAACCGACAAATAGTAATTACTGATACCAATGGCGAAACACATACTTACGATTATGATGAGGGAGATACCTATACCATCTCTGCCAATGGTAACGAATATTCTATTGATGCAAATGGCGAAGTCACTCAAACAGGTACAGCAGCCGATGGCGGAAAAGCAACAGCAGCAAACACTTCTGGTATTTCTGATACTGGCTCACACAATACCGAAAACCCCTCTGTAAATAGTATTGAAAAAAGCGGTGTTCGTATCACTTATGGCACATACAATTACACCAAATACGGTTTAGATAAAGCCGATAATAGCTACGAAAAAGAAAAATACAAACAGGTTAAAATTGAGGGTGGTAATTCGTATTACCCTATTCATAAAGCGGTAACCGATGGCGATACTGATGTGTTTTATGCTGATATTTTAAATAACAACACCACTACCATTAAAACAGATGAGCTGATTTTTAAAACCGTTTCGGGTAAAAAAATTGATGCTGTAAAAGATGGTGCTAACCGTTATAAAATTACTGTAAAAGGGACTAATTTTTACCATAACCAAGAAGCCATTGTTACCTATAAAGACAAAGAAGGTAAACAACATGTCTTGAGCAGTTTCTTTATCCACCATATTAAAAAACACCCTAATATTAATGTGCAGGTGGTCTTAGTTAATGGTGCTACTGACATTTCAGGCTTAGAAGATAAATTAAACAAAATTTACAACCCTGCAGGTGTACCTATAGTAGTTGGCAACACACAAACCTTAACCATCTCAAAAGCTGATTGGGATATATAAAATAACAATAACAAAATAGACTATAACGGTAGTGGCTTAGACTCAGACTACCCTAAAGAACTCAATGCCATAAAAAGGTATTACAAAGAACAAAACTCAAACTACAACTCCAAAGCCTATTATATTTTTGTATTAGACAAATCAATGCCTGCCACTAAGGCTTTAAGTGGTTTTATGCCTAAAACACGGCAATGGGGCTTTATTTTTCAAGCACATACTACAGGTTTAGAAAACAAATCAGACCAAGCTACTACCCTAGCTCATGAACTTGGGCATGGCGTATTTGCGTTGGGGCATCCTTTTGGTGAAAATCCAGAAAAAGCTCCTGTGGCAGATACTTGGTTGATGGACTATGCCCATGGTACAGAACTCGCCTACCCCAATTGGGCGTATATGAGCGATAAAGGATTGAAATTGTATTTGTTTCAGGATGATGCGGGGAGTGAAATAGCTGGAAAAACATGGTTTACACCAGATTGGAAACCATTTAGTGTAAAAAACACTAGTACATTTAATGTAAGCAATGTGTCTTCTAATCATATACAAGGCACAGTTCCAGGATTTAATTTAAGAGGTACAATAGACACAACAAAAGTGTATACATATAAAGCAATTTATAATACTAATGGTACATTTAAACATTACAAATCAAATAGAGCTGGAGTGTTCAATATTAAGAATCATTATGTAACACTTATAGACCCTAAAGCTACAGTATATCTCTTTGAATATAATGGAGGATGTAATAAAGATAAGTATTACAAATCTGATTGGGGGTATGTTAAAAATAACAAAAATGTAATTAATTTTAAGAGTAAAAAAGTAAAAGACTTGGGTGTAATTCCATGTGCTCTTAACCTTGATGATTTATGTAATCAAGGAAAAGACTATTTTAATTCTTACAAAAAAACAGCATCTAGTAAAAGTGAAAAGAAATACCTCTTATTAGTTTCTAAAATGATTTGTGATAAAGGAACGGAAGAGCTCATTGAAGCACAAAAAGCACAATATGAAAAATGGAAAGCATCACTCAAAACAATTCCTCAACTTTTAAGTCAGAAACCGTTTTTATTTGAAAGTTATTATAACGCTTTAGTTAATTTAAAAAAGTGGGTTGAATCAGATACAGACACAATTATTACAGCTAAAAATAGAACTCTTTTATTTAAAACTGCATATGCATTAGACGTTAAAGTACTTAGACTTTTATCAATAGAAAAGAAACTTGAAATACTTCAAATATTACTTAGCGACAAACTATATAATCTTTTCACTTACAACCAAGACAAACTTGTTGTAAAAGTTATTGAGGCAGTAAAAGATAAAGAAGCAACTGATTTTATTGACGGATTAACTTCTGATAAGTACAAAGACATAAATAAGAATCCATTAATCTACAATTTAAAAGAACGGTTAAGTGACTATTTTAATGCTGATAAATCATATTCTGGTTTTTTTACTGAACTAAAACGAATTAGTGATACTAAAAACAGATTAAATAATAAAGATTCAGATATACCAAGTATAAACTGGGACGTTAAACAAAAAGATTATGTACTACTATCTTATGTTAAGGTTAATAATGATTTTGAATATTCTTATGACAAATCAAACCACACCAATAGTATTAGAACATGTATAGAATATGAATATCGTCCAGACCCATCAAACCCTTACTCATCTGTTACACAATTCTGTAAAGAAGATAAATACAATTATCTATTAGAAAAGAATTCTTCTCCTTTTGATTTAGTTGCTATAACTTTTATTAACGATGTTTCTCCTTTTGGTAGTAAATATATTAGTGATACAAATAGGGAAATTGAAGGAAAGGTTCTCATCTTACCTGCAATTTTTTTAGATTACTTAACTAGTAAACTTATTGCCCAACAAATAGAGAATCTTGCTTGGAACACCTTTAATATTGTGCTTACCGTATCTACATTGGGTGAAGGTGGTGCAGTAATTATTGCAATACGTAACGCTAAAACAGGGACTAGATTAGCAATTGCAGCCAAAAATGCATGGGTATTAGCAGACTTTGCATATACAGTTACTGATTTGGGTTTAAAAGCTGGTGGAGTTGAAAGACCTGAGATATGGAAAGATATTGGTTATGTTTTTGCTGTTAAGGGTACTTATGATCTAGCCAAAGGAGTTGCAGGATTAAAAAATGCTAGTAAAAAAACTAGAAGAAAAATTGTTGATGAACTTGGTGTTAAAAAACAAGGAAAATCATTAACAGATACAGAAATTGATGAATTTCTTGTCAAAGCTGAAGCAAAACTAAAAGACAAACCTGAGTATAAAACAGCTACCAAAAACATTATTGCTAAAAATAAATTTGCCAAAAGTAAATTTGAAAAACTAGAAGCTGTTAAACCTCAAAAAACAAAACAAACAAATTTAGGAAAGAAACTTTTTGATAGTGATGCAGCTCTAAAATTAACCCCAACAAATAAAGTTTTACAATCTAAAATTGACGATATTTTAGCTAATGGAGATAAGGGAGGAGGTATCACAGAGGAGATATCAGATATTCTATACCAAACGGATGGGTTTGTAAAAAAAGAAGTGAAATTAGGTAGCAACCAAGGAATTGACGGTTTATACATAAAGGGTGATATAGAAAACCCTGCCGCTATCCACATAGACGAAGCTAAATACAGTAAAAACTTTGACAAAAAAGGTATACAATTAAATAAAGCAAATGAGAGTACAAAATTACCTGTACAAATGAGTGATGCTTGGATTGAGAATGTGGCTAAACGGATGATTGATGCAGGTAGAAAAAACGGCGATGAAGAACTGGTTAAATTAGGTAATATGTTAAAAAATAATTCAGATAAAATTACAAAATCTGTAACAACAGTCAACCCTGAAACAGGTGAAATAAATATTTTAAAATTAAATAATTATTAATGGATTAAAGAATGGAAACATCAAAAAGTTTAAAAGAAGCTTTGCAATGGCATATTTATAATAACGAAAAAGAAATTTTCCTGTAATTCTAGAAAAATATGTTAAGACTAAACATTTATCATTCCTAACAAGTCTATACTCCATAGAAGAATACCGTGCCTTAAAAAGTGTTTTTCTAGATCTTAATACACAACAAGCCAAACAGCATTTTTATATCTGTGGTAAGCTTGATTTGTTTTTAATAAATAATCATAATACGACAATATGGCCATCTAACATGGTAAATGCAGTATTGAGTGATAATAAAAAAGTGATAAAAGGTTATGCTATTCTGGAAAGAAAAAGTCGAGAATTAGATAGTTTATCTTTTAACGCTATGCACAGTATCCTAAATAATGATATGAATACTTTAGCTCATGATATTGAAATTACAGAAAAAGTAATTAAAAGAAGTAGAAATTTTTGGGTTCGTTTTTACGAATTATGTAAAGAATACTATGAAGGCATTTTAGAAAATGACAAAACAAAAGTAGAAGAAGCAATAATACAATTGGTTGAGCCCAAATTTCAAAAAAAACGTGCTCGTAAAGATATTGTTAATGTTTTAGATTTTTTTGGAGCAGGTTTTGCAAAATTAGCTTGGATGAGAGGGATGGAGGTAGAAATTAACAGTCCGTTAATACCCCAAGAGTTACTCTCTATTAAACCAAATAAAGAATACACCATGCCATATGATTTTTTAGAAGATAATTTTATTTGAGAAATGAAAGAGAACATTACTTTATTACAACTAGTTAATTTAATTTTTACTTTAAGTTTAGGTTTTGCTTTAATTTTAAGTATTAGTCCGTTATTATTTAAAGAAGCGGAAAATACAGGTAAAAAATTAGAGACTATTAAAAAAGTTGATAGTATTAAAATTAACTATACAAACAATAGAAAAAAATATATACAACTAATCCTAAAAACTCCTAACAAAAATTATATAAAACACTATTTTATACCTGATAATGAGCATCAAAATTTAATTGAGTTTTTGGTTAATAAAAAGATTATTAAAAATATAGAAATTGATAATAGTGTACCAATAATATTGGGAGAACAACAACTTTCAAAATTCACTAATATCCAGTTAGAAAATAAAGAAGGAAAAATAAGGAAATTAATTATTGATGATTTTTATTTAGCAGGCAACCCAGATTCTATTTTTAAAAAATATGTAATGTACTTGTTTGGTAGTGTATCTTTTGCTATCGGGATTATGATACTGTTTTTAATTGGACTGGTTACTTTTTATTATTTTAAAACGGGAGAATTACCAAAGGTTCCTAATAAGATGAGTGGCTTAAAAAAGCTGTTTAATAACTTGACAAAAAAATAGCCTTGATAGTTTTTACCCCCGCTCCCGCTAATTTACAATTAGTGGCGTACCTGATAAAACTTGTGAATATAAATGAGTTATTTTAAAGGCTTATTTCCCCCGCTCCCGCTAATTTGCAATTAGTGGCCGTACCTGTTAAAACTTGTGAATATAAATGAGTAAGAAAAAATAACTACATTATTTACAGAATAAAACCTAGAAAACAAATTATTGAAATTATCAACTTTAGGGGAATAAACTACCGCTACCAAAAAATTATACTTTGTTTAAAAAAAATCATTATCTTAGTTGCTTGAGCTAAAACACAAGTTTATCTATCAAATAGGCTTCTAAAATATATGTAAAACAAATAAATTAATGAAGAAACATTACTTTTTACTTTTTACTTTATTAAACTGCCTAACAATCGTTGCAACTACTAGCAATAGGTTTGTAAATGACAGCACACAACATCAGGTCAAAAAAATTACTAAAACCGTAATTACAGACTTGACTCATTTAAACGAAGCTGTACAACAGTTAAAAGGAAATACTAGTGTAACAGAATTCTCAAATATAACAAATAACAACAGCTATAGAAGTTTTCCTGAGCTAGATAATTACACCACAACAGCTACACCTGGCTCTTTAAATGATGTTGCTGATTTTACCAAAGAAAAATTAAAACAATGGTTTGGTAGCAACAAAGCAGACACTCTTGTTTATTCTGCCAAACAACTATTTAAAGAAATTGAACAACATGGTAAGTTTATCAGTCAAATGACAGGTAATGAGTTGATACAATTACCTGTTGGCATTAAAAAAAGCGTGGGTGGCAATGACGATACAAGTAAAAACACCTCGATAACCATAGGTGTAATTAAAGCTAAGATTTTTGCAAATTATAGCGAGTTAGACCTCTTTGCCAAACTAGAAATTGGCGAGCTTAACACCACCTTATTCTTTGGTGCAAGTGGTGTAAAACTTTCGCATACAGGTGGCATGTACGGTGAAGCTAGATTGAGTTTATTAGCCGATGTACCCGTAGCACAACGCGGTGGTCAATATCTATTAACCTTTAAAGGTGGGCTTGATGAAAGTACCGGGAATGCAAATTCACAAACTTATATCACCATAGATTGCGAAGGCAATGTAAAAGAAGTTGCTATTGCTGCAGATGTGCGTATTGGTAAATCTATTGCCGTGCCTATTAATACAGATGGTTCTTACAAATACCCAAATGATATCAATTCTGGCGGTGCAAAATCACCAGTTGGTAATGATAGCTATGTAGGTGCTAGTTTTAGAGTAGTTGCTGCTTCTTTAGATGACTTTATAGTAGAGGTAGATTTGCCTCGTTTTGAATTAAAAGCCTTACCAAATTGGGGGTTTCATCTAAAAAATACCTTACTCGATTTAAGTGATACTAGAAATGCCTTAACCAAAGTTGATTTTCCGCCTGTATATCAAGAACAACAACTCTTAGTACCAGGCAATGAAAAACTTTGGCGTGGCTTTTATACCGATGAAGTCAGTATTATTTTACCGCCAGAGTTTCGAGTAAAAAACTCTCAAGACCGTATTACTATTGGTGCAAAAAACCTGATTATTGATAATTTTGGAGTCTCAGGTAATTTTTATGCCACCAATGTAATGGATATTAATGAAGGTAATGCCAATAAATGGCAGTTTTCAGTTGATGATATTGAAGTTGATTTACAGGTAAATCGTTTTGTAAAAGCAACGTTTAACGGAGAAATTGTTTTACCTATAACTACTCTAAAAGACGTAAAAGAAAAAGATAGTATCGTAAAACATGGAGCTTTAAAATACAAAGGCTTAATTACAGCTGACAGACATTATAATATTCGCGTTGATATTACTGAAGATGTTGATTTTAGTATCTTTAAATCTAAAGCCAAGCTATTTAGAGATTCGTATGTAAAACTAGAAGTAAAAGATAATAAGTTTCAACCTGAAGCCAATCTTACAGGCTTGATGTCTTTTAACAAAGAACAACAAAATGAATTAGACACTACCAATTCTGATGATGTCAAAAAAGGTATTGAAGAACTTGATTTCAAAGGACTTTCGTTTCAAAATTTCAAAATACAAACTGCTAAGAGACCCTATATTCACATCAAATACATGGGTTATAAAGACAGTATTACATTGCCCAAGTTATATGGCTTTCAAATGGGGTTTTATGACATTGATGCCAAAGCTGACTTCCCTGATAACCATGCAGAACTCGGTTTTAATGGCTTTATTAATTTAGACAAACAAGGTATTCATGGTGATGTAAGGCTACGAATCATTGGCGAATTGGTTGATGGCGATTATCTGAAATGGAAATATAAAAAAATTGAACTCGATTCTATTTCAATAGATGCAAAACGTAAAGGGTTTGAGTTTAAAGGAAAACTACACTTTTTTAGAGACCATGAAATGTATGGTAAAGGATTGGCGGGTAAACTAGACCTTACTATCAATAGTCTAGAAATGCAAATTGGTGCAAAAGGTCTTTTTGGAAATGTTGACGGTTATCGCTATTGGTATGTAGATGCTTACGGACATCCTACTAAAACAAGTAGTAATAAGAACTTTAAAATTTATGACATTGGCGGTGGTGCTTATCACCATATGCGTAAAGCGGGTGTAGATGAACGTGCAGGTACCATGTCTGGGGTATATTACGTTCCTGATATAAAAACACGATTAGGTTTTAAAGCTTTAGCAGCCTTTGAAGTGAAGAAATCGGCTACTTTTACAGGATTGATCGCTATAGAAATAAGTTTCAACTCTAAACAAAATGGCGGTGGCATTAGTAGGGTTGGTTTTTATGGAGCCGCAGCTTTAATGACGAGTAAAAGCAGTAGCGGTGAAGAATCAAAAGCAGCAGCTTTTAGTGATGTGAAAGGCATGCAAAAAAAGGTGGTCGATAAAGAAAAATCATTGGCTAATTTTCATGAAATGTCTATTGATAAAGACGGAATAAAATTCTTTGCTAAAGAAGTTTTTCCTGATTTATTAACAGGTAAAGAGCTATTTGCTGTTCAAGTTGGGATTGATTTTGACTTTGAAAGGCAAAAATATTGGGGAATGCTTGATGTATTCTTAAATGCAGGTTCTATCAAAGGCGAAGGTGAGAAAAACAGATTAGGTTACCTAGAATTTTACAATACACCTACAGATTGGTATGTGTACATAGGTACACCTGATGCTAGAATTGGAGTCAAAGACATTCCTATTGGTCCTTACTTAGCTGCAGTAAATCTGTACTATATGTCAGGTACAATACTACCACCTCCTGCAGCACCTGACCCTATAGTCGTTAATATTTTAGATTTGTCTGAAGAAGAGTTAGCGTTTGGTAGAAATTTTAGTGATGACCTAGCCGTTGGTAAAGGCTATGCTTTTGGTGCAACCTTTAGGCTAGGTATTGGTTTTGATTGGGGGCTAGTATATGCTCAAGTACAAGCTGGTGTAGGTTTCGATTTAATGATGCGTAATTTTGGTGATGCCACCTGTAAAGGTAGCGAAGAAATTGTTGGTATTGATGGTTGGTATGCTACAGGTCAACTCTATGCTTATTTAGTAGGAGAAATTGGTGTTAGAGTTAAGGTTTTTGGCTTTGAAAAAGATATACCTATTCTTGAAGCAGGTATAGCAACATTAGCTCAAGCTCAATTACCAAACCCATGGTATATGGTAGGCTATTCAGGAGTTAAAGTTCGTGTTTTAGGTGTAATTACTGTAAAAGCTCGTATCAAAATTGTAATTGGTGAAGAATGTGAATTAATGGGTAAAACTGGGGTGCAAAACCTCGTCGTCATTTCAGATGTGTCTCCGTCTGATAAAGCGACTAATGTAGATGTATTTGATGCCGTTCAAGTTGCTTTTAATGCTCCTATAAATGAAATAGTAAACGTAGAAGAAGACAATGGAAGAAAATCTTATAAAATAGGATTAAAAGAATTTTCTGTAAAAGAAAATGGTAATGCTATCATTGGCGACATCCTTTGGAATAATAAAAAGGATTTAGTAACATTTGAATCTAGTGAAATTCTACCACCTGAAAAAGATATTAATGTTTTTGTTAAAATAAGCTTTGAAGAAAAAATAAATGGTGTCTGGAAACCACTAACCGATAAAAACGGAAAAGTTATCTATGAAGAAAAAAATATAACCTTTACTACAGGTAAGGTACCTACAAAAGTTCCGTTAAAAAATATTGTTTATATGTACCCTGTAAAAGATCAAAAATATCTCTTTCCTAAAGAAAGTAATAGAGGTTATGTAAAACTTGAAGATGGGCAAAATTACCTTTTTAATATGCCAAATTATAAAAATGAATTGTTTTATATAGATGAAAATGGGCAATCTCAAAAAGTAGATTTTTCTTATGATGAAGCTACTAAAAAATTATCGTTTGGTATTCCTAATTTAAAAAATCAAACCCAATACACCTATAAATTAATTACCACAAAACCTTATGATGACGACGACAAAGAAAATGGTATTAAAATAACCTATGTTAATGTTGCTGACAGCACTTCTATTTCTCAAAACACCATTACAGATGGTGCTTCAGGACAAGCAATATACACACGCTTAACATTTAACTTTACCACCAGTAAACACAATACTTTTAAAGAAAAAATGGCGAGTTTAAATGTAAGTCATTACTCTACATTAATTGATGGTTCTTCAAGCGTAGGTGGTATGGCATTAGGTTTAGACATATATGAATCTTTTGGTGTTAATGACGTAAAAGGTACTGTTTACACAAATAACAAGCCTTTATTAAGAATAGAAGGTGTTCAAGAAGACACGTATTATACGCAACGTATTTATCCGTTAGTCTATAAAAATTATCCATTAGATGGAAATATTTATGTCAATAGAAATGAATCTATTTTAGGTTTACCACCAATTCGTTCATTATCTTTATCAAATGCATACAGTTATTATGTTACAGATATGCCTAATCATAATTTCTTAAGAATTAGTTTTCCTTTTGAATGGCATCTAGCAAAAGCTTATCATCAAGATTTTGAATTTTTAAGATATGAAATTGTAAAACGTTATTTTAATACAACTAATGTAAGCCAATCAGTTAAAGATAAGTTTGGGTATATTGCTCATGCTGTATTCCCTTATTTTAATAGAGAATATTATAAAACAAAAGTTGAATATGTGTTACCTAATAAGACATCAGGTAAATCAGCAATTATCAACTATAGAAATGATTTTTAAATAAAAATAAATATTGAATAAGTAACAAGCTCCTCCCTTAATTAAAGGGAGGTGGCTCAAGCATTTTCGCTTGAGACGGAGGGATAATCATCTCCCCTTTCTTTACTCCTTAAAAATTGTAGTTAAATAATACAATTAAAGTTAGAGTAAATTCATTCCCCTCTTTAAAAAAGAGGGGAGCAATAAAGTATTTAAAATGAAACCTGAAAGAATACATAACAAAAAAGAGCTTTTAATAAAGAGAAAGAAACTAAGATCTAATCTAACTCCCTCAGAAGCTTTTCTGTGGACACATTTAAAAACAAAACAACTGGAAGGTAGAAAATTTGTAAAACAACATAGTATAGGAAATTATATTGTAGATTTTTATTGTGCTTCTGAAAAATTAGTTATTGAGTTAGATGGAGAAGTACATAATAATCCTGAAGCAGTAAAATATGATGAAAAGAGAACTAAATATCTAAACAGTTTAAACTTTACAGTAATTAGATTTGAAAATAAAATGGTTTTCAACCATCTACCATCTGTATTAGAAAAAATAAAAATGATTTTTAATTAAAAATAAATGTTGAATAAATAACAAGCTCCTCACTTAATTAAAGGGAGGTGGCTCAAGCATTTTCGCTTGAGACGGAGGGGTAATCATCTCCCCTTTCTTTACTCCTTAAAATTTGTAGTTAAAGTAAGACAATTAGAATAAGAGTAAATTCATTCCCCTCTTTAAAAAAGAGGAACTATTAATAAATAAAAAATGAATATAAATAAAAAAGTTTTTCTTTTTATAATTACAATGTATTTTGGCATCTCAACTACTTACGCACAAGATACTATACAAAAACCAACCGTAATTGTTAAAGTAAGAGCAAAAAAAGATAAAATATTACTCCGCTGGGGTGTAAATAATAAATATGCTTGGAAATATGGAAATCAATATGGATACACTATAGTACGAACTACCGTAATTAGAGATGGTGAAATTTTATCGCAACCAGAAAAAATTACACTGGCTACTATCAAACCTAAACCACTAGCAGCATGGGAAAATTTTGCTAGAAAAAACAATATGGCTGCTGTGGTGGCTCAAGCTATCTATGGTGAAGATTTTGAAATGAATGATCAAAAAAACAATCAAGTCTTACAAGTAATTTATCAAAGTGAAGAATTAGATAGACGCTTTGGTTTTGCCATGTTTGCTATAGATCAAGATTTTGAAGTTGCCAAAATTGCAGGTTTGGGTTATGTTGATACACAAGTAAAACCTAATGAAAAATATTTATATACTATTACTTCTAATGTACCCAAAGAGGTTTTAGAAATAAAAGAGTCTGGCGTCTATATTAGCCCTTCTGAAGAAGAAGAATTACCAGCTCCTTCAGGTTTTATCGGTTATTTTCATAAAGGTTCAATTGTCTTGGCGTGGGATTATGACTTGTTGTTAAACTATTACACATCGTATAACCTAGAAAAATCTGATGATGGTAATCACTTCATTAAAATAAACAAAAGACCCATTACAAAATTAGCTGATAATAACTCTAGCAGTATTATGCACACAGATACCGTAGTGCAATACAATAAAAAATATTGGTATAGTGTAGTAGGTATTTCATTCTTTAATGAAAAAAGCAAGCCTTCAAAAGCTATTGAATTGATTGGTTATGAAAGTCTTAAATCTAAACCCTTTTTTAAAGAAAATATAGATATTTCTGACAAAGAAGTACAATTAGAATGGACATTTCCTGCAGCAGAAGAAGTTTTGGTAAAACAATTTAATTTATTACGAGCAGAAGATGCATTAGGCCCCTATACCATTGTAAAAGAAGGTATACCACCTTCAACAAGAACCTATAACTACAAACAATTAGAGCGTATCAATTTTTTCAAACTCAATGTTATTGCAAAACAAGGTAAAAATGTAATGTCTTCACCCAATATGGTGAAACCTGTAGATTCTATCCCTCCAGTAAAACCACTAGCATTAATTGGGACTATAGATACATTGGGTATTGTAAAATTATCATGGCAAGCCAATACAGAAAACGATTTAAAAGGCTATAAAATTTTTAGAGCCAATAGACCCAATCAAGAATTTACCATGTTGAATAAATATAGTATAAAATCTACTAAATATATTGATACTGTTAATGTTAAGGTATTTAATAAAAATATATATTATAAGATTATGGCATTAGACAAGCATTACAATCAGTCAGAACCTTCTGAGATCTTAATTTTAAAACGACCAGACAATATACCTCCTACCTCTCCAGTTTTTGATTCTTACAAACAAGAAGACGGAAAAGTATTTTTAAAATGGGTAAAAAGCTCATCAGATGATGTTGCAAAAGAAGTAATTTATCGTAAAACAATTGATGAAGAAAACACATTATGGGAAAAAATATATGAAACTAAAGCCGATACGACTTCATTTTACCTTGATAAAAAAATTGAAAAAGGTAAAAAATACTACTACACACTAGTAGCTATAGACAACTCCAGATTAGAAAGCCCACCCTCACCACCCTTAGCAATTGATGTGATTAAGATTTTGGTTAAACCTGCTGTTAAAGGACTTTACGCCAATGTTGATAGAGAAAACAAACAAATTCACCTGTTTTGGCGTTATAAAGAAGATAATGTAGAAGAATTTTTAATTTATAAAAAGAAAAATAAGGGCGTTTTTACCTTGTTTAGAACAGCAACGGCTGATGAAAAACAATTGATAGATAATGAGTTGAGCCCTAATACCAACTATAGCTATGGTATTAAAGCTATTTTTAAAGATGGTAGTGTAAGTAAATGGGTAGAAACTACCGTTAGTTATTAAATTTTTGATTATGAAGAAGTTCGTTTTTTTAGTGTTGGTGTTATTTTCATTTTATTCGTTTGGGCAGTTTAAATATAAAATCGAACTTGATTTAACATTTACTACCACAGTAAATAGTGGTGAAACATTTTGTATTCTCAATCCTTATAGTGCTAATGGGAGGTTGGAATCACAATTTATTGAAGCTACTTTTTCAAACCCTAATTCTGTTAGAAGAGTCAAAAATGTAGTTGTTGAATATTCACAACAAATAACACGATTTGGATATCAATCAAATATTAGTGGATCTTCTAATAACTGTAGCTTTCCAGAAGCTTTTGTTAATTTCTCAGGTTCAGAATGTACAGATTTATTAAGCGGAATTAACCCTGTGTGTGTTTTTCCTAATCATTCAAATCAGGCATTACAAAGGGTTTTTCTTTTGGAAGATTTAGGAACATTAAATAATATTTCTGCTCCATTAAAATCATGTGAAAGCAAAACTATTAATGTTTCCTCTCAATGTGGTTTTTTTTACTCTGTTTTTGCCAATTACAATAATGAAGACCATGAAATTTTACCTTATGCAGATCATTCAGGTAGTTTTAATCTTTCAATGACTGATTTGCCAGGGTTAGCATTAGAACAACCTTTTCAACTTTATGTTAAATATACAGAGAATCCTACACAAGGAAGCATAGAAATCTCAGAGCCATTAATTTTAAGCTACACCGACTGCTCCCCGCAACTAGTCCAAGACCCACCAGAAGTGATACCTCCAAGATGTAGTAATTCTGATGATGGCAGTATCAATGTAAAATTTGGAAGACCTTTAGCTAGTAACGAACGTATGCTACTTTATGTAGAATATTTATTACCTAATGGCAATTGGAGTCTTTTCGGTAATTCTTATATTAAAACTGCTGCTGATATTAATACCGTAAATAATAACACCTCTAATTGGGATTCAATTTTACCCCCAGATACTTATCGGCTACGATATATTTCAAAATACGATAGTACAGGTAACATTCCCCCAAACCCTAATAGTGATGAAATGAGTTTACCTTTTGACGTGGTAGCTCCATTACCTGTTATTTTTACCCATACAAAAACCAATATTTTATGTAAAGGAGCTACAGATGGTACTATTACTTTTGATTCTGCCAATGGTGGGTCAGGTACTGGATATCAATATTCTATTGATGATGGTGCAAATTGGCAAACTTCATCTACTTTTTCAGGTTTAGCTCCTGCAACATATAAACTAAGAGTTAAAGATAGTAAAAACTGTGTGTCTGAAATGACAGCTTCAGTAACATTGATTGAACCTCCTTTAGCATTAACAGTTGATTATGATATAATTAAAAACCCGTCTGCTACAGGAGTTTCTGATGGTGAATTAAGTATAGCTATTAGTGGTGGTACGGGTAGCTTGACCTATCAATGGCAAAAAAACGGAACCAACTATTCTACAAACCAAAATATTACAGGTTTAGGATCTGGGGTTTATAAAGTAACTGTTACTGATGCTAACGGTTGTACAGCCACAACTAATGACCAAACCCTAGTAGATCCCCCATCATTAAGTATTACTTTTACCGTTGGCCTAATAGATTGTAATGGTGATAAGGCTACAATTACCGCTCAAGGTCAAGGTGGCTTTATAGCTAATGGAGAAAACTACACCTATCTATGGAATAACGGTGAAAGTACAAAAACAATAAATGTTGTAGCGGGTACTTATACTGTTACCGTAACCGATAGCAATGGAGCAACAGCCGATGATACAGTTACTTTAGATGAACCTGAAACATTGACCGTTCTAGAAAATTTAACTCCAATTATATGTAATGATGCTGCTAATGGAACCATAGATTTAGCTATTTCTGGAGGAATTGGCACTTATACCATAGATTGGCAAGATGATGTAAGTATTACTTCTGCAAGCAGAACAAACCTGATTAAAGGAGAATATTTTTATACCATTACTGATGAAAAAGGTTGTTTTACCAATGGTTCTATCTTTATTTCTGAACCTTTAGCTATTGAAATTACTGAAGGCACCATTGTAAACCCGACAACTGTTGGAGGCACAGATGGCTCCATTACCGTTGATGTTTCAGAAGGAACTACTCCTTATACTTATATATGGACAGATAGTAACGGCAATCAAATTGGTACTAATTCAAATAGCATTTCCGGATTGAGGGATGGTATCTATACGGTAACTATACATGATGCAAATTACACTTTAAGTGCTGTGAACCTAGGCTGTGAATCTAGCTTAGAAATACGTTTGGCAGAACCACAACCTTTATCTACAACCATTGATGAGACACCAATTTCTTGTTTTGGAGAAACCGACGGTCAATTAACCGCAAAACCTATTGGCGGTGAAACACCTTATACTTATGAGTGGTTTAAGGATAATAATGGCACTTATGAAACTCTAAATACAACTACAAAAACTATTGGTAATTTAGGTGTTGGTAAGTATCGTGTTGTTGTAACCGATAACGCTAATACACAAGTACAGGCTGATTATGAATTAATACAGCCTGTAGAAATAGCAATAAAAATTGTTAAAGAGAATATCAAATGTTATGATGGTAATGATGGGGCTATAGAAATTACACCAGAAGGAGGTACTGCTCCTTATACCTACAGCTGGAGAGATAACTCAGGGATTCCTTTTTCTACAGATAAAGATGTTTCAAACCTTCATTCAGGTAGTTATACAGTAATTATTAGTGATAATAATGGGTGTTTTACTGAGCAATCTATTGAATTAACTGCTCCAACAGAACAATTGAGCATCACATTAGATCAATTAAAAGAACCTAGTTCTGCAACAGCAACAGATGGTTTTATCAATGTAAATATTAATGGAGGCACATTAGATTACACCTTTAAATGGACAGATAATACAGGAACAGAAATAGCCACAACAAAAAACCTTTCTAATATTGGTGAAGGAGTGTACACATTAACCGTAAGAGATGGTAATGCAGATACAAGTACCGATAATAGTGGTTGTATTGCTACGGAAGACTTTGCTCTACTAGCTCCAGATGCTATTGTAATTACTTTTGATGAAACCTCTCCCATATTGTGCAATGGAGACTCAACAGGAGAAATAACTGCAACAGCAAATGGTGGCTTTTTAAATTTTGGTTCAGATTATCAATATGAATGGAAAATGGAGAATAATGGTTCTTTTGAATCCATCAATCAAACCATGACAGTCGCTACCAACTTAAAAGCAGGGACGTATCAAGTAGTTATCACAGATGATCATAATGTTTCACAAACCAAAACATATGTGTTAACAGAACCTATACCATTAGACATAGACTTAGTTGTAACCAATACAGTAAGTTGTAGTGGACAAGATGGCTCTATTAGTTCAAGCGTAACAGGAGATACTTCTCCCTATACCTATTTATGGAATAATGGAGCAATAACTATAAATATTTCCAGCTTAGGCGTAGGAAATTACACCTTGACTGTAACCGATAAAAACGGCTGTGAGTTTTCACAAAGCATAGAATTAACTCAACCTGGTGGAATGTTAGTTGGTAGTAATGTCATAAACCCTTCTTGTTACGGAAATAATGATGGTTCAATAGAAGTAACAGTAAGTAATGGTAGTCCTCCTTACACCTATTTATGGAATACCAACGCAACAACTCCTAACTTAACAAATCTAATTTCAGGAAATTATGATCTTACCATTACAGATAACGCAGGGTGTAAATCTATAGTAAATTTCATTCTTGAAAACCCTGAACAATTAGCAATTGACTTAGGTGAAGATAAAGAATTATGTAAAGGGCAAACTTATGAGATTGATGCCTCTATTGAAGATACTGGGGCTACTTATCAATGGACTTCTATAAACGGATTTACAAGTACCTCTCCTTTCGTTACATTAACTGAAGATGGAGAATATTCACTAACTATTACCAATGCAAATGGCTGTCAAGCTGCAGATACTTTTACTTTAACAACAACAAACGAAGTGATTTCTGCTGACTTTTTAGTACCTACACAAGCTTTTGTAGGAGAAACTATTGTTGTGGTTGATGTAAGTCATCCCGTACCAGAGATAGTGACTTGGGAATTCTCTCAAGGGACAACTATAGTTAGCCAAAATGGAGATTATGCCGAACTAAAATTTGATGAAAAAGGTGTTTATACCGTAACTATGACTACTAGAAAAGGCTCATGTCAAGAAACCTTAGTCAAAGAAATAATCGTTCAATCTCAAACAGATTTTGGCACAAATCAAGATAATAATCGTTCATTTATTAAAGAATTTAGCATATTCCCTAATCCAAATAATGGTGTTTTTAAGGCAAAAATTTCATTAAAAGAAATAGCACCAGTAAGCATTAAAATTATCAATCTAACATCTAATGTAATGACAAATAAAAAAATTGGTGAAAACCAAGAAAATTACATTTTTGATTACAATATCAACATGGCTATTGGTGTATATTTAGTAATGTTAGAAACTCCTAAAGGTTCGCAAGTTCGCAAGATTATTGTGAAATAATCAAATAACAACGGAGTTGTTAAATAATGATTTGTAACTTATATCACAAATAAAAATTGAATTAAACTTACCTTTGTCTAATAAAACATAAATAATCATGAAAAAATTAATAAACATTTCGTTACTAACCGTATTTATTTTCACCTTAACAAGTTGTGCACAAAGTAAAGCTAAAGATAGTGGAACAACTACTGCACAAGAAAAACCAACCATTGAACTAATAAACCCAGCCGATTTAAACACTAAATTAGGTGACATTCAATTGGTTGATGTTCGTACACCAGATGAATATAATGCTGGACATATAAAAGGTGCAATAAACATCAATTTTTTTGATGCTGATTTTGTAGCTCAAATGTCTAAATTAAACAAAGACAAAGAAATTTATGTGTATTGTAAAAGCGGAAATAGAAGCGGTAAGTCTGCAACAAAATTAGAAGACGCTGGCTTTACAAAAATCTATGACTTACAAGGTGGTTTTAAAAACTGGAGCCGTAGTAATTTAGAGGTTATCAAATAATTCTAAAGTCAACTATGAAACGGATACTAAGTTTATTCGCTATTACTACATTACTTTTTTCAAGTTGTCAAAAAGATTTAACAACTAAAGAAAAAGAAGAATACATAGTAAAAGGCAAAGAAATTGCTCAAAACACTGTAAAAAAATTAGGAGGTAATTTAATGCAACAAATGAAAAAAGGAGGCCCTAAACAAGCCATTCCTTTTTGTAATACTGCCGCTAATCCTTTAACAAAAGAAGTAGCTGATAAGTATCAAGTTTCTATCAAAAGAACTTCTCATAAAATTCGGAATGAAGATAACAATCCGAATGCAACTGAAACAGCAATTTTAAATCAATATTTAGCATCACTTTCAAAAGGAGAAAAGTTAAAACCAATAGTCTCTAAAGACAAAGAAGGTAACGTCCATTTTTATGCACCTATGAAATTAGAAGCTAAATGTTTGGCTTGTCATGGCACTGTTGGTAAAGAAGTTTCTGTGAAAACAGACAGCCTTATAAAATCATTATACCCAAACGATAAAGCCACTGGTTTTAAGGTTGGTGATTTAAGAGGAATTGTAAATATCACTTTTAAATCTGAATAACTATTTAATAATTAAAGTTTTATAGCCCTGAACTGTAACTCTTGTTACAATTCAGGGTTTTTTTATTGTACTTTTGAATTCAATCAAACTCAATCATAATGGCAAAAGTAGTTGTTTTAGGAGCAGGTGTATCTGGTCATACTGCTGTATCTTATTTAAGAAAAAACTTATCAAAAGAGCATGAGGTTATTGTCGTTTCACCAAATAGTAATTACCAGTGGGTTCCTTCAAATATTTGGGTGGGTATTGGCAGAATGAAACCTGAGCAATGTATTTTTCCATTGGCTCCACTTTATAAAAAAAAGAATATTACCTATATTCAAGCAAAAGTAACCACTTTTCATCCAGAAGGTGATGCAGAAATAGCTAAAGGTTTTGTTAAAGCAGAATATGTAGTTGGCGATAAAAAAGGTGAAACCATTAAAGTAGATTATGATTATTTAATCAATGCTACAGGGCCAAAATTAAATTTTGCGGCTACTGAGGGCTTACAACCAGGTACTTTTGGCACAACATCAGTTTGTACGTATGACCACGCTCAACATGCTTGGAAAGATTTGAAAGTTCAAATAGACCGAATGAAAAAAGGAGAGCATGTAAAAATATTAATTGGTACAGGTCATGCTAAATCCACTTGCCAAGGAGCTGCTTTTGAATATATTATGAATGTTGAACAAGAATTAAATCGTCATAAAGTGAGAGATAAAGCCACCGTAACGTGGATTTCTAATGAATATGAAGTAGGCGATTTTGGTATGGATGGTCTTACCGTTAAAATGGGAAGCAAATTAATGCCTTCTAAAGACTTAATTGAAATGGTTTTTGCCGATAGAGGTATAAAAGTGATCAAAAGAGCAGGTGTACATAAAATTGAAGAAGGAAAAGCATATTATGAAACCTTAAATGGCGATCAAAAAGTTGAAGAATTTGACTTAGCCATGTTAATCCCTGCTTTTTCTGGTCATGGTTTTACAGCCTATGATAAAAACGGAAGTGATATTACCGAAAAACTCTTTAGAGGCTTTATGGTGGTCGATGCCGATTACACACCAAGACCCTATGAAGAATGGACTGTTCAAGATTGGCCAGAGACCTATCAAAATCCATCTTATAAAAATATTTTTGCCCCAGGGATTGCCTTTGCACCACCTCATGCTATTTCTAAACCAAGAGTAAGTAAAAATGGCACGCCAATATCGCCCACACCACCAAGAACAGGAATGCCTTCAGGTATTTCAGCTAAGTTGGTGGCTGATAATATTGTACATATGATTAAAAATAAAACTGATGACATTCACCATTTAGGTTCTATGGGAAATATGGGAGCAGCATGTATAGCGTCAACAGGATTTGGAATGTTAGACGGTAGAGGCGTTACCATTACCACCAACCCCATTGTACCAGATTATATAAAATATCCTGAAACAGGTAGGATAAATTCAAAAACTATTGGCGATTTAGGCTTAGCAGGTCATTGGGTAAAATTAGCCTTACATTATGCTTTTTTATATAAAGCAAAAATGAAACCTTTTTGGTGGTTGATACCAGAATAGATTTTAAATCAAAATTTATAAATTCCAAAATTAAAACATGTCAGTTCGAGCAGCGTCGAGAACTTTCTAATAAAATAAAGTAAAATGGCAAAAAAAATAACAAAATTTCAGAAAACGTTTATCATGAGAAATCCGTTTATCCAAATTTTTAAGTTTATTTGGTTAAACTATAAAATATTAAGTGTTGTGGCTATGGGTCATGGTGGGACACGAAAAAATAAAAAATAATAAAACTGGTGTAATAATTATTGTTTAATTTTGACCTCTTAAACAGAATATCATTATAAAATTAAAAAAATGACAACAATAAATATATTAAACTTAAAATGTAATGGTTGTGCTAGCACCATTAAAAAAGGATTACTTTCTTTAGAAGGTGTAAACGAAGTAGAAGTAACCTTAGAAAATTCTGAAATAAAAATCAATGAAGTTTCTGAAGAAATCTTTATAGCTGTTAAAGAAAAATTAACAAAAATGGGCTATCCAGAAGTTGGTGATGCCAATACTATGATACACAAAGCAAAATCTTTTGTAAGCTGTGCTTCTGGTAAAATGAGTGCAGAATAAAAAAGTCAGGGTTTCACTTTAAGTGAAGCCCTGACTAATAAATATTTTGGAGTTTGTTTTTTCTAATTTTAAATTTTACTCGTGGCATCTTTCAAAGAAATAATCAATCAAAAAACACCAGTTTTAGTAGACTTTAGTGCTGCTTGGTGTGGTCCTTGCAAAACCATGGTTCCTATTTTAAAAGAGGTTAAGCAACAATTAAAAGACAAGGTGAAAATTGTCAAAATTGATGTAGATAAAAATAAATCTACTGCTGCTTCATTTCAGGTGCAAGGGGTACCCACACTTATCATTTTTAAAGAAGGTAAACAAGTTTGGCGACAATCTGGTGTTGTACCTGCCAATCAATTGGTAGCTTTATTAGAGAGTCATTGTTAAGTTTTTTGTATTTTCACATTTCTAAAATAACTCATTCTTAATGACGTCATCCTTGTTTGCTGCAATTTTAGCTTCAATGCTCCATGTAATTTCAGGTCCAGATCACTTAGCTGCTGTTACACCATTAGCTATTGAATCTGAAAAAAAGCTTGGAAAGTAGGCTTATCTTGGGGGTTTGGTCATTTATCAGGAATGCTTTTAATAGGCGTATTATTCTTGTTATTTAAAGATTTTATTCCTGTTGAAAAAATCTCAGAACATAGTGAACAATTGGTTGGTGTGGTTTTAATTGGTGTTGGGCTTTGGGCTTTTTATAGAATTTTTAATGAACAAAAAAAACATGAACATACACATGTTCATACAGAAGGAGAACCTTTTATACATAAACATAAGCACCATCATCATCATCAAGAAAAGCATGAACATGCCCATAGTAAAAAAATTAAGCAGAATATTTTTTCATCTTTTGGGATAGGTTTCTTACATGGTTTGGCTGGAGTTGCTCATTTTTTATTACTCTTACCGGTGTTGAGTTTTAATTCTAAGTATGAAGGAATTCAATACATTATTGGTTTTGGTATTGGAACAGTTTTAGCCATGACTGCTTATGCTTTT
>JAJRPL010000328.1 GCA_024280815.1 Bacteroidota bacterium | reverse complement strand
TTCATATTGTTTTTCAACTCCGTTTATTCCAATTAATTCTCCTTGTTGATAATAGCTATTCTTACTTAGTAGAGCATTATTTACTTCTCCGATATAACCTAAAACATTGGCAGCCGATTTAAAAGGATATTGTCGTAAAGTACGTTTTTGAATGAAAAAACCTTTGTATTTATACATTTTTTCTTGAAGATAGGCATAATCACTTTTTGACAATTGTGCTAAAAATACAGACGGTATCCTGGGGGAGTAATTTCTTGATTTTTTATATTTTTTTATAAAATCTTTTTTCTTAATTTTTAATAAATTACAAAATTCTAAAGTGTCTAATGGCTTGACATCTCTAGGCACAATCATAATATCATAAGATGGCTGATTGGCAACAATTAAAATTCCGTTTCTATCATAAATAAAGCCTCTTTCAGGATAGTCATACTTAACGGCAATTGCAGAGTTGTTTAATGGTGAAGGTTGGTATTTTGTTTCTATTATTTGAATGTAAAATAATCGGATAATAAATAAAATACCTACTAAAAGTATAGAAAAGTAAGCAGTATATTTTTTTTCCATTTTATTTGCTTTTATTCATTATCAATAAACTAAATATTATTAATATAAAAGTAAAAATACCTGTTAAAATTGTTCTTGAAAGAATCGTTAATATTTCTGTAAATTTAAAATATTCTAAACTAAAAACAATTAAATGATGTGTGAAAGTTAGTATTGCAATAAAGCTAAGTAGTTTTGCGAAAGGCAGTTTTGTGACTTTGAAAACTAGAAAATCTATTTCAGATTTTCTTAATAAGCCTTTTAGAAGGGGTAATCTTAGGTAGGCTATTGCTAAAGTTGCTGCAGCGTTAACGCCACCAGAATCTAAAAAGAAATCAATAAATAAACCTAGTAGAAAACTTACTATTAGTATAAAGCCTCTATCTCGCATTAAAGGGAAAACTATAATAAATAAAATGTATAAAAGCGGATTGATATATCCTAAAAACAGGATATTGTTTAATACAATAACTTGAATTAAAAGTAATATAATAAATAAAAAGATATATTTTATTACGTCATTCATTAATAGACCGTTTCTTCTAAATTATTTATTTCTTTTTTATCAAAATTCGTAATAATATATACAGGGCCAATGGCACTCATATCATTAAATAATTTAATGTTTATAGATTTATACGAATTGTTTTTCTTGTTGAAGTTTAAGATAAAACCAACAGGTATACCTTTAGGGAATATGGTTGATCTACCACCTGTAACAACAGTGTCGCCTTCTTTTATGTCTGCTTGAATGGGTAAATCGATCAATTGGAGTATGTTGTAGTCTTCACTATTCCAAGTTAAAGTGCCAAAATGTAAGCTGTTGAGTAGTTTTACATTTATTTTAGAGTTTTCATTTAGAATAGATAGTACTGTGCTGTAATTATTAGATGTAGTATTTGTAATACCAATGATTCCTTTGCTGTTGATAACACCTTGATCTGGTTCAACTCCTTTTTTTGATCCAATATTAATAGTTAGATAATTGTGTTTTTTATGATATTGGTTATTGATAATAGTAGCAAAAGTATAACTATATTTCTGAAAATATTTTAGTGAATCAATAACCGTTATTGTATCATGAGTGCTATTTATTAGTGTTTTTGAGAGTTTGTTTTTTAAACGCACATTTTCTTCTAATAACTGCTGGTTGTGTTCTTTAAGGCTAGTGTATTGTTTGAATGAATGTATTTTATTATAGATACCTCCTGTCAATACATTTGCAGAATTTACAAATTTACTTTTATGATAAGAATGGCTCTGTACTGTAAAATTAAGGGCAATAATTTCAAGTAACATAAAAAGTATAAAGTATTTATACTTAATTATAAAACTTATAATCTGTTGCATATATTACTATTTCATCAATACAATTTGGTACTTTTCTAGGTCTTTTAGGGCTATACCTGTTCCTCTAACAACTGCTCTTAATGGGTCTTCAGCAACATAAACTGGTAAATCAGTTTTACGAGAAAGTCTTTTGTCTAGACCTCTAAGCATTGAACCTCCTCCAGCCAAATAAATTCCTGTATTGTAAATATCTGCTGCTAGTTCTGGTGGAGTTTGAGAGAGCGTTTCCATTACAGCATCTTCTATTCTTAAGATAGATTTGTCTAATGCTTTTGCAATTTCTCTATATGAAATTTTTATTTGCTTAGGTTTTCCGCTTAATAAATCTCTACCTTGTACTAAAATATCATCTGGCGGACTGTCAAGATCTTCAGTTGCAGCTCCTACGACAATTTTAATGTTTTCAGCAGTAGCTTCACCTACATATAAATTGTGCTGAGTACGCATGTAATAAGCGATATCATTGGTGAATACATCACCCGCCACTTTTATAGATTTATCGCAAACAATACCTCCAAGAGCAATTACTGCAATTTCTGTTGTACCGCCACCTATATCAATAATCATGTTCCCTTTAGGTTGCATAATATCTATACCGATACCAATAGCAGCAGCCATAGGTTCGTGAATTAAATAAATATCTTTGGCGTTCATATGCTCAGCAGAATCTCTTACAGCACGTTTTTCAACTTCAGTAATACCAGAAGGTATGCAAATTACCATCCGTAAAGACGGTGGGAAGAAAAAACGTTTTTTGATAGAGGGAATTTGTTTAATAAATTCCTTTATCATTTGTTCTGAAGCTTCAAAGTCAGCAATGACACCATCCTTTAATGGTCTAATGGTTTTAATATTCTCATGCGTTTTACCTTGCATAAGATTGGCTTTTTTACCAATAGCGATAATTTTACCTGTGGTTCTGTCTTTTGCAACGATTGAAGGACTGTCAATTACTACTTTGCCATTATGAATGATAAGTGTATTTGCAGTGCCTAAGTCAATTGCAATATCTTCGGTCAAGAAGTCAAAAAATCCCATAGAGTTATTTTAATTCGGGTTATTTAAAATTGCGAATTGCCAAAGTTAATAAAATTAATGTTTAAAATGGCGTGTTCCTGTAAAAACCATTGACATATCGTTGTTGTTGCAGTAATCGATTGATAATTGGTCTTTTATGGAACCTCCAGGTTGTATTACAGCATTGACTCCTGCGAGTTTTGCAATTTCTACACAGTCTGGAAAAGGAAAAAATGCATCACTTGCCATTACAGCGTTGTTTAAATCGAATTTAAAATGATTGGCTTTAGTAATGGCTTGATTTAAAGCATCTACACGAGATGTTTGCCCTGTACCACTAGCGAAAAGTTGTTTGTTTTTGGCTAAAACAATTGTATTTGATTTGGTGTGTTTACAAATTTTTGAAGCGAAAATTAAATCTTCAATTTCATTATCGCTTGGTGAAGTTGTAGTTTTTGTTACTAAATCATTCTTTGCATCTGTTTTAGTATCTCTAAATTGTACCAAAGCTCCGTTTAAGCAAGTTCTAGTGGTAGTTTCAGGTAATTTTATGTCTTTTAAAATTAAAAGAATTCTATTTTTCTTACCTTTTAAGATTTCGAGAGCATCCTCATTAAATGAAGGAGCAATAACCACTTCGCAAAATAATTTATGAATTTCGATTGCTGTGTCAACATCAATTGCAGTATTAGCAATTAAAACGCCTCCAAAAGCAGAAACAGGATCTCCAGCTAATGCATCATTATAAGCTTCTAGTAATGTGTTTCGTTGAGCTAATCCACACGCATTGTTGTGTTTTAAGACGGCAAAAGTAGGATCTTCATTTTTAAACTCATTCATTAAGTTTACAGCTGCGTCTACATCTAATAAATTATTGTAGCTTAATTCTTTTCCGTGTAATTTTGTAAATACTTCATCAAAATCACCAAAGAAAAACCCTTTTTGATGAGGGTTTTCGCCATAACGTAAAACTTTACCATTTGTTTCGCTAATTTTTAAAGCAGCTATGCTGTGGTCAGCATTGAAATAGTTAAAAATGGAAGTATCGTAATGAGAAGAAACATTAAATGTTTTTGCAGCGAAATTTTTACGTTGCTCGAGTGTTGTTTCTCCGTTTTGTTCTGTGATTATTTCTAAAAATTCGCTGTATTGTTCCATAGAAGAAACACAAAGCACATCATTAAAGTTTTTAGCAGCTGCTCTGATGAGTGATATACCGCCAATATCAATTTTTTCGATAATTTCTTGTTCTGAAGCACCAGAGGCTACAGTTTTTTCAAAAGGATACAAATCAACAATAACAATATCAATTTCAGGAATTTCAAATTCTCTTAATTGAGAAACGTCTCCTGCGTTTTCACGTCTAGATAAAATACCTCCAAATACTTTTGGATGTAATGTTTTTACTCTTCCACCCAAAATTGAAGGGTAAGAGGTTAAATCTTCTACAGGAACAACTTCAATACCTAGTTCTTTAATAAATTTTTCTGTACCACCCGTAGAATAGATAATGATACCTAATTCTTTAAATTTTTGGACAATAGGTGCTAGTCCATCCTTATGAAATACAGAAATTAATGCTGATTTTGCTTTCTTTTGATTGCTCATTTTTTTTGTGATGTATTTTTTGCAAAAATACTAAAACACAATAGTTTAATCACAAAAGTGAAGGGTATAAACAATGAACATTTTATCAACAGTTGTCTTCTGTAAGTGATAATAAGTTGAGTTTAGCAACTTCTTGGCAAACAAACTCTAATAATTCTGTATCTTTTTTAGTAAAAGGATTGATAGTATGTGAATCAATATCTATTTGTCCAATATTTTCTCCATTGACAAAAACAGGAATTACAATTTCAGATTTCACTCTATATCCGCAAGAAATATAATTGTCTTGTTCAGAAACATCTTGTACTATGAAATTTTCATTGCTTATAGCTACTTGTCCGCAAATACCTTTACCAAAGGGAATGATAGTATGATTGGTTGGTTCACCTGAAAATTGAGCTAATTTCAATTCGTTTTTATTTCCGTTTTTAAAATAAAACCCTACCCAATCATAATGTGGTACATTTTGTTTCAATTCATCACAAATTTTTTGGAGTATAAGTTCTATCGCTGAATTGTTCTTTACTATGTTGATAATGTTTTTTTTGCGAAGTGAAATATCCATGAGAATAAATTATATTTGAATTGCAAAATTAATATACTTTCATTTGAAAAAGAGAAAAATAATCATAAGATTTTTATTGAAGTTCTTTGTTACTTATTTTTTATTAGTAGGTATGTATTCTATCTATTTAGAAAAAACACAACAGAAAGGAGGCGTATTTTCTTGTGCCCCAATTACAAAAACTGTAGCAAAACATTCTGAGCAAATGGGGCAATTTTTCGGATATCCTATTCGTGTAGAGCAACACGAGTCAGAATTGGCAATGAAATTCTATATTGGTGATGTCTATGCTGCAAGAGTTGTAGAAGGTTGTAATGCTATTAGTGTTATTATTTTATTTTTAACTTTTATTATTGCCTTTTCAGGAAGTATAAAAGCGACAATTATTTATGGAGTTGTAGGTACTGTAATAATTTATGTTATGAATATTGCTAGGGTATTTGTTTTGAGTATGTTGATGTATAAATATCCTGAATATCAATCTTTTTTACATAATTTACTTTTTCCAGCTGTAATTTATGGAACTACATTCTTATTATGGGTAGTTTGGGTAAAACGATTTTCGTACTTAAAAGAAGCTAAAAATGGATAAATTAATAAGGTGGTTTCTTGTTTTTGTACTTTTTGGACTATTAGTTTTAGTACGAGCTTTTGAAGCAAAACTATTTTATGATCCGTTAATTCAACATTTTAGATATTATTATTTGTATGAAGCTCTTCCTGAATTTAACAACTTAAAATTGTTCTTTTTTGTTTTTTTAAGATATATTTTAAATATGATTATCTCTTTAGGGATTATTTATGTTATTTTTAAAAATATGAGATTGATTAAATTTTCAGTTAAATTCTATAGTGTTGCCTTTATTGTGATGTCATTGGTGTATTATGTATTGTTAAATGCAGGAATCATGAACGATCAATGGTTGACATTTTATATCCGTCGTTTTTTAATTCATCCACTTTTTGTGTTAATTTTAATTCCAGCTTTTTATTACCAAAAAATGTTAGTGAAACAATCAAAATAAAATACAACAAAACCACTTAGTCAATAGTAAAGTGGTTTTTCACTTTACAAGCTCATCCATAATAACGCTTTACTCATTAGAAAGTATTGTTTACTCATTATTGATTTTATATTAGATACTTGCTTAGTAGGTTTGTTATGTTAATCATTAAATATAACGATATGAAAAATCAATTTAGCTTAGAAATCAAAACTCCATGTTCAGAAAATTTTAACAAATTTAAGCCAACGCCAAAAGGAGGCTTTTGTGACTCTTGTAAAATAGAAGTCATTGACTTTACCAAAATGACCCCTCATGAAATTACTACTTATTTTGAAAACAGAAACACAAATGATACTTGTGGGAAGTTTGCTACACACCAATTAAAAACATATCAAACACCAGTACAAGAGAAAAAGTTTGGCTTTTTTAAAAGCATTGGCCTTGCTTGTTTAGCTTTATTTATAGGAAATACTGCACAAGCACAAAAACAACATACAGAAAATTTAGAGAACGATTCTTCTAAAACAATACCTGTAGCTATAATCAAAGACATTCTTGTGAAAGGAAATGTGTTTGATGAGTCAGGACCTCTACCGGGAGCTAGCATCTTATTAGAAGGTACAACTGTTGGTACAGAAACCGATTTTGATGGTAATTTTGAGTTTCCACAAAAATTAAAAAATGGAGATGTTTTAATTTTTAGTTTTATAGGTATGACATCTCAAAAAGTAGTGATTAATAATGCAAATTCGGCATCAAAAATTGAAATGAAAATAAATATGGAAATGGATTCTTGTGTGCTGTTAGGAAAAGTTGCCGTAAAAGAAGTCTATAGTTCAAAAAAGAAGCATTAAATGAAACTCTTTTTCTTTTTCTTAATGCTAAGCTCTACTATTTGTAATGGGCAAATATCCGATTTTAAAGCAATCGATTTTACCAGAGCAGATGATATTGCTAAATTACATAAGGGTACCAGTCTGTCTAATTTACCCTTACTCGCCCAAAAACTTACGCAAAAATTGCCCACAAAAGTAGAGCAATTTAGGGCTATTTATACTTGGGTGTGTACTAATGTTACAGGTGATATTAATCAAACAACTAAAATTTCAAGAAAAAGGAAAAAGCTTAAAAATGATAGTCTTAGCTATATAAAATGGAATACTAATTATAAAAAAATTGCTTTTAAAAAGTTAGTAAAGCATAAAAAAACGATGTGTACGGGCTATGCATACCTTATTAAAGAATTGTGCTATTTAGCAGACATAGAATGTGAAATTATTGATGGTTATGGAAGAACAGTAATTTCAAATATAGAAAGCCTAGAACTCTTAAACCATTCATGGAATGCTGTTAAATTAAACAATAAATGGTATTTATGTGATGCTACTTGGTCTAGTGGCTATGCGATAGATGGTGTTTTTGTAAAAGACTATAATGATGGTTATTTTTTAACCGAACCTTTATTATTTGCAAAAAATCATTATCCATTATATAAAAAATGGCTCTTAGATAATACATTAATTCATACTAAATTTAGAGCAACACCATTAGTATATGGCGAAGCTTTTAAGCATAAAATAATACCTATGCTTCCAGAAGAAATGAATGTTTCAATACAAAAAAATACGGAAATAGACTTTAGCTTTACCTCTTTAATAGACAATGCTACAGCTAAAATTTCTCTAGTATGTTTTTCTGGAACTCATGAAAAAATACTCCCGATTACAGACCTTAAAAAAGAAGGTAGACTGATAAAATTCAAACACAAATTTAAACACAAAGGTTTTTATGATGTCCATTTAAAAATGAATAAAGATATAGTGGCTACTTATACTATAAAAGTAATTTAACTCAAATGATATTTACACGTACTTGATAAATAGGAGTACTCAAAATATCATTATCTACCGTACCTTGCTCTATTTTTCGTTTAAAAATGATAACTTACAGGGTATAATGTACATGACCTATAATTGGTGATGTATTGATGTTGAATATAATTAAAACAAACTAATGGGGATACTTCGCTACCGCACGATTGTATCGTGAGGTATTTCTCTATTATATTAATATTAAGAGATTATTTTACCCAAACCTTATAAAAATCAACCAAAAAAGTACACGTTTGGTTTAAATAGTCAAACTATTTTTGTATCCAAATTAAAGAATAATAATAACGAATCAACGTTATAACAGTAGTCTAAAAACCTAATTTTAACGAATTATTAATAGACTAAATATAAAAAATAACTAATTTAGCCTTGTGTTAAAACAAATTTTACATAAAACAGGATCTATACTTTTAGCATT
>JAJRPL010000327.1 GCA_024280815.1 Bacteroidota bacterium | reverse complement strand
GTTTGACCCTAATTTAAGAAAGCATGATCCTAAGATTAATAAAATCTTATATACAGGTCAATTAGATGACAAAAAAGATGGAGTAGATATTTTAATTAAAGCTTTTTCATCAATTGTTAAAAAATATAACAACTACCATTTGTATTTATATGGGCCAACAAAATCTAACGAAAGTTTACAACAATATATTGATATGGTTGAGGGTTTAGGAATAATTTCAAATGTTCATTTTGAAGGCTTAGTTACACGTGATGTTATTACAGAGAAAGTGTTAAATGCTAAAATAGTAGTCTTACCAAGACCAGATAGTGTACAAGCACAAAATGGTTTCCCTACAAAGCTTGGTGAATACCTTGCTTCTGGTAATCCAACTCTAGTAACTAGTGTTGGAGAAATTCCAGATTATTTAACCGATAGAGAAAATACCTTTATGGCAAAACCTGGCGATGTGGTGACTCTTGAAAATAAATTATTAGAAATCATTGAAGATTATGATTTTGCTAAAACTGTAGGTTTAGCAGGAAGAAAAGCAGCTGAGACTTACTTTAACAATATTAATCAAACCAAAAGTATTATAAAATATTTTGAAGAATGTGCGGAATAGCAGGTAAAATATATTTTGATAACGAAAGAGAGGTTTCTTTAACTGAACTAAAGAGAATGTCTGATGTCATTACTCATCGAGGGCCAGATGATGAAGGGCATTATATCAACAAAAATGTAGGTTTAGGTTTTAGAAGACTGAGTATTATAGATTTACATACAGGGCATCAACCATTATCAAATCAAAATGATACACTTTGGATAACCTTTAATGGAGAAGTTTATAATTTTAAAGAACAACGTGAAGCTCTAAAAAAGAAAGGATATCAATTCAAAACAAATACAGACACAGAAGTCATTGTCAATTTATACCAAGAATATGGTGAAAATTGCGTTGACTATTTAAGAGGAATGTTTGCCTTTGTAATTTGGGATGATACTAAAAAACAACTTTTCGGAGCAAGAGATCGCTTCGGAATTAAACCCTTTCATTATTATATTGATAACGAAAAATTTGTTTGGGGTTCTGAAATGAAATCTATTAAAGTTTCTGAGAATATAAAAACAACTATTAATTTAGAATCATTAGATTATTATTTTGCCTATGGACATACACCAAGAACGCAATCTATTTATAATCAAATTAAAAAATTAAAACCGGGGCATTCATTTATCTTTAAACCTTTTGAAAAGGATAAACTAACCATTAAAAAATATTGGGAAGTATATTATACACCAGATTATTCAAAGTCAGAAGAGTATTGGAAAGAAGCGTTATATGAGTCACTGAGTGAATCGGTGAAAATGAGAATGATTAGTGATGTGCCTTTAGGTGCTTTTTTAAGCGGAGGTGTAGATTCAAGTACTGTAGTTGCTTTGATGGCTTTAAATTCAGATCAACCTATAAAAACATTCTCTATAGGTTTTAAAGAAGAAAAATACAATGAATTAAAATATGCTCGTTTAATTGCAGATGCTTATAAAACAGATCATCATGAATTTATTGTTGAACCACAATCTATTGAATTATTACCAGACTTGGTTAATGCGTATGACGAGCCTTTTGCTGACAGTTCAGCGATACCTACCTATTATGTATCAAAATACACCAGAGAACATGTAACTGTTGCACTTTCAGGTGATGGAGGAGATGAACTCTTTGCAGGATATGGTTCTTATGATAAGATGATGATGTTACATAGAAAAAAGTATTATCCAAAAAGTATGTTTTCAGTTATAAATAAGATGTTACCTGATCATATGTTTGGTAAAGGCATGAGTTATTATTTATCTAAAGACAAAGCCACTATTGGAGCCTATTTTTGTTTATGGAAAGATTATGAAAGACAAAAAGTATTCTTGCCTGACGTTAAGTCTAAACTACAAACTAATTATTCTGAAAATTATAAAATTAAATTGATAAATGATGCATCAGGTGATTTTTTAACCAAAATGCAACAATTAGATATGCAAACCTATATGGTTGATGACATCTTAACAAAGGTAGATAGAGCGTCTATGATGACTTCATTAGAAGCTAGAGTTCCTATATTAGATCATAAATTTGCAGAGTTAAGCTTTACAATTCCTTCTGAATTTAAAATGAAAGGAAATATCAAAAAATACATTTTAAAAGAAACCTTTTCAAAAGTTTTACCTCCTGAAATTATTTCTCATAAAAAACAGGGTTTTGCTGTACCATTAAGTATTTGGTTTAAAGGCAATCTAAAAGATTATGCCAATGATTCTTTACGAAGTAGTAAACACCTTTACAATTACTTAGACAAAAATCATGTAGAAATGATTTTAGATAATCATCAAAAAGGAATGAGAGATTATAGTGAGAAAATATGGACGTTACTCTTTTTAAATGAATGGTTGAATCAAAATAATTTATAGAATATTGAATGCTATTATTTTTAAAATATTAAGATATTCTGGGTTGCCTTGGCTGCTTCGTAATTTTATTCAAAGTAATAAAGTGACGATATTAATGTTTCATGAATTTGATAAGGAAACAGCAGAGCAAACTTTTTCATTTTTACATAAAAACTATAATATCATAGATTTAAATGATTTTATTGATGCTATAAAAAATAATGATAAGACTAAAATCCCTAAAAAAGCATTAATCATTACCTTTGATGACGGACTTTTGCAAAATTATGAAATGTTGCCTGTAATAAAAAAGTATAAGACACCCTTAACCTTATTTTTATGTTCATCAATTATTAATACAAATAGGCATTTTTGGTATAAACATCATGGTTTGTCAAAGCCGTTAGCATATTATAAAACCCTTCCAAACCAAAAAAGATTAAGTGAGTTAGCTAAAGATGGTTTTATTCAAGATAAAGAATATGCTGAGCCTCATGCAATGTCAAAAAATCAGATTATTGAGATGTCTAAATTTGTTAACATGCAAGCACATACACAATTTCATCCGTGCTTACCTATGTGTGAAGATGAAACTGCAAAAAAAGAAATAGTTGAATCTAAGCATTTTCTTGAAAAAGAGTATGGTCTTGAGATTAATGCCATTGCGTTTCCTAATGGAGATTATTCAGAAAGAGATATAATATTAGCGAAAAATGCTGGTTATACTTGTGCTATTACCGTTGACGGTGGCTATAACACTATTAATTCAGACATCTATAGATTAAAAAGATTTAGCACTAATGATACTTCTAATTTAAATGAATTGATAGTGAAATCAAGTGGACTTTGGTATTTTCTTAAGTCATTAGCAGGGAAGAAACAGAATTAATTAATATTTTATGAAGATTTTATATATAATAGAGTCATTAACTCATGGAGGGAAAGAACGGAGATTAATTTCATTAATAAAAGAATTGAGGTTAAGAGATAATATTGGAATTGAAATTATTATTTTATCAGAAGATATTCATTATAAAGAGATTTATGATTTTGATATAAAAGTTCATATCTTTAAAAGAAATATAAAGAAAGATATTAGAATACTTTCTAAGTTTAATCTTGTTTTAAAAAAATTTAAACCCGACATTGTACATTGTTGGGATAATATTGCAGCTATACACTTTGGTCCTGTATGTAAACTAAAAAATATTCCTTTTTTAAATTCAATGATATCAACTGCACCTCCAGCAAACTTAGTGAAAACCTTTTCAAAAAGATATATTTCTACTGCTCTTTCATATCCGTTTAGTGATGTGATTTTAGCTAATTGTGAGGCTGGTTTAAGATCTTTTAGAGTACCTAAAAATAAGGGTAAATGTATCTATAATGGGTTTGATTTTAACAGAAAGAAAGTTAAAGTTCCTGATGAAATTATTAGAAGTAAGTTTGATATTACTACTAAATTTGTAGTTGGAATGTCAGGTGGTTTTTACATTAGAAAAGATTATAAAACTTTTGTTGAAGCAGGTCAATTGGTTTTAAAAAACAGAAAAGATGTAACTTTGATAGCCATTGGAGATGGGCCTAATTTAGAAGCCATTAAAAATAGTGTTGATGATGAATTTAAAGAAAATTTTAGATTTGTTGGTAAACAACGTGATGTAGATTCAATTGTAAATATATTTACTATAGGTGTTTTATCTAGTAATATGGAACAACACGGCGAAGGAATTTCTAATTCTATAATGGAATACATGATATTTAATAAGCCCGCTGTGGCTACTAATGGAGGAGGAACGCCAGAATTGATTATAAATAATGAAACTGGATTATTAGTTGAACCTAAAAATGCCATTGATATGGCAAAAAAAATTGAATATTTATTGAACAATCCAAGTATAGCTGAAGAAATGGGTGTTAAAGGGCGAGAACGAATTGAAACCCACTTCTCTATTCAAGTGATGATTGATCAATTTTATCAGCTTTATAATGACTCATTAAAATGATAAATTATAAGAAGTATTATACAGTAACAAATTTGATATTGTTTATAACTCGATGATAAAATAGTATTAAAAACTTGAAGGGAAAAAATGAATAGACTATTTTGCTGTTAATATTATGTGATTAAATATTAACTTATTTTTATAATTTATATCAATTAAATTCGTTTACTTATATACTTTGAAAAAGTAAAAAAAAATCAACCGAAAAAAATTGCATTAATATGAAAAAAAATTTATTTATTAATCCTTCAAGTTTATTAGTTGGAGATATTAATATTGAACATATAGAACATATAGAACATATAAAAATGTCAAGATCAGATTTAGCAAGTAGTAAAGGTGTTGCTGTTAAACAAACATTTTTTACTATTTTCACACCTATCTATAATAGAAAACATACCATCCATAGAGTGTGGGAAAGTTTAATCAATCAAACCAATAAAAATTTTGAATGGATTTTGATTGACAATGGATCTGAAGATGATGTTTTACCACTATTAGAAAAATACAAGGCCAAAGCAGATTTTTCTGTTAGAATTTTTACGCAAGAGAACAAAGGTAAATATATGGCTTTTAATAGGGTGTTAGATTTAGCTGAAGGTGAATTGTTGTTTCCTGCAGATTCTGATGATACTTTTGAGCCAAACCTTATTGAACGAATGACAGAGGTTTGGGCCAAATATAAGGCAGATGATGTTTCTGGAATAACAGTGTTGTGTAAAGATGAAGATGGAGAAATTGTTGGAGAAGAATTTCCTTTTGATGAAGGAATTTCAACCTATAAAGATATTTTATATAAGCATAAAGTTGGTGGTGAAAAATGGGGGTGTATTAGAGTTGATGTATTAAAAAAATATCCTTTTCCAACCAATTTTAATGTCAAATATTTTCCTGATGCTTATGTTTGGGATCAAATAGGTTTTAACTATAGAATGATATTTGTCAATGAACCTTTAAGGACGTATTTTCAAGATGCAGGCAATCAAATTATGAAAGAGAAAAATGTGTCTGAAGATTTTATGAAAATGAAAAATTTCTATACTATATGGAAAATTAACTATGTTTTCCCTCAAGTAAGTGAATATCTTTCAAATAGAGAATATTACCAAATGTATGTTTTTCTTTGGATATCTGCTTTTAAAGGGGAAATACCTGTCTTACAAGTTATCAAAAAATTAGAAAGAGTCAAAAGCAAAACAATAGCCTTATTGATATTAATTCCTTCATATTTCATAAATGTATTTAATCTAAAATTAAATTTTCTTAGAAAAAAGAAATATAAATATCAAGTGTGATTTTCCAATTATTTTTTACTAAAGTTTTCACTATCTATATCTTTCCTTAAGAGTATATACTGAATTATAATATAAAAACATTGTGTTTTATGATACGATGTTAAATTATACATGTCTTTTTTGATTTTAAAAATGAAATTAAATAAAAACACAGAGCTAGAAATTAGCAAATGGAAAGAATTACTTACAGAAAGTAAATTTGCTAGCCCTTTTCAAACCCTTGAATATTATAAACTATTTAATTCATTTGATGGATATTCTTCAGATGTTTTTGCAGTTGAAGAAGATAATAAATACACTTCTTTGATAGTGGTTACAATTCAAAAAGAGAACGGTATAAAAGGCTATTTTTCAAAAAGAGGAATTGTATATGCTGGTCCCTTAGTTTTAGGGACTGAAACGAAGAGCTTAGATTTTTTATTAAAAAAAGTAAAAGAAATTTATAAGCGAAAATTAATTTATCTTGAAATTAGGAATCATTTTGATTACAGTTCATTTTCTTCTATTTTTAAGCAAAGTGGTTATATTTTTGAAGAACATCTTAACGTTCAATTATCAATTGAAAATATAGATTTAGCAACTGTCATGTCTGGTATGAATTCTACCAGAAGACGTCAAATTAGACAAACACATAAAGAAGGTGCAATTGCTAGAGAAGCAAGAAGTGAGGATGAAATTGCAGAATTATATAAAATTCTAAAAATTATGTATTTTGAAAAAGTAAAACTCCCTTTATTTCCGTATGAGTTTTTTTTAAATTTATATAAAAGTAAAATTGGTAAAATTTTTGTAACAATCCATAGTGAAAAAGTTATTGGAGGTGTGTTTTGTGTTTATTATCCTAATACAACTATGAATACGTTTTATTATACAGATATTAGAGGCTATCATAAAAAAATATACCCAGCACATATTGCATTGTTAGGAGCTATTGAATTTGGCATTAACAATAAATTGAAATTAGTAGATTTTATGGGGGCAGGAAAACCTAATGCTGAGTATGGAGTGAGAGATTATAAAATGAGGTTTGGAGGAAACTTAGTGAAAGATGGAAGGTTTAAGGTTATATTTAAACCATTATTATATAATTTCGGAATTTGGGGATTGAAACTATTATCAAAGATTAAATAATTTTAATGATGAGTTATAATTGTTTTAAAGTCAAATTAAGTTAGTAATTATTAATATACTATTTGATATTAATCACCCTGTAGATGTGAATTTTTTTAAAAATTCAATGAATATTTTACACCAAGAAGGGCATAAGATTTATATAATTTTTAGAGGTAGAGGAAAACTAGAGAAAATTTTAAGATATGAACTTGGCAAATTTTCAATAACCATGATTGGTACTCATAAAAAAGGTTTTATAAAGAAGGTTACATCACAATTACTGAGAGATTATAAAATAATTCCTTTTATTAAAAAAAACAAAATTGATTTAGTAGTCTGTTTTGGTGCAACAGCTGCAATTTCAACATGGTATTGTCATAAGCCATACCTTGCTTTTGATGATGATTTTGAATATAAAATTCCTTTTTATCATGCCAATTGGTTTTCTACAAAGCATATATACCCTGATACAATTACATTTAGTAACTCTAAAACAGTTACCTATCATGGGTTTAAAGAATTGGCATATTTACATCCAAAATATTTGAAGGTATCTGCTGAGATCTTAAAAACATATTCTGTAAAACCAGATGAGTACGTATTTATTAGAGAAATTTCTAATGTAAGCTTAAACTATAAAGATAGTAATACAATTTTAGATCAGCTAATTGAAAATATTCAAGAAAAGGGGCTAACACTCCTAATTTCTTTAGAGAATAAAGAGTTGCATCAATTTTATATAGATAAAGGCTGTGTGGTTTTAGAAGAGCCTGTTGTAGATATTTACTCTTTAATGTATTATTCTCTTCTTACAATTTCTTCTGGAGACACGGTAGCAAGAGAAACAGCTTTATTAGGTATACCAACAATATATACAGGTGGGAGAGAAATGGTTGTAAACAACGATTTGGTCAAAGCTGGGTCAATGTTTGAATTAACTGATGTGAAGAAGATTGAAGAATTGATTGAACTTATTACTAAAGAAAAAAAACAAGAGATTCAAAGTAAAGTATTAAATCTTGTTAAAAATAAATGGGATGATACTACTGAAATAATTTTAAGTCAAATAAATGCTTTTAAGTAATACAAACATATCTAATATTGTTTTTATTGAAAATGAAGACATAAATAGAGACTCTTCTGGTGGAGTGATGAGCTATATCATAAATTTATCTTCATATTTTATGAGTCAGGGATTAGCAACAGTACTGATTGGTAGTGGTAAATCCATAGTTGAAGATAAGTTAAATGGAAAATTCTCAAAATATTTTTCCATATCTGAAAACCCAGCAGTAAATAATCTAAAATTTTTAGTAAAACTATTAAAAACCAACCAGTTAAAAAATATAAATAGAAATGATATTATTCATGTTCAACGTCCCGAAATGGTAATACCATTAGCAATCAGAAAACGGAATAAAATTATTTGTACACTTCATGGTGGTCAAGACATAGCAGTTTTAAAGAAAAAAGGAAGAATAATGGCTTTTTTTTATTCAATTTTGCAATACATTTCTTTTGTTATGGTCGATGAATTAATTGTTGTTGATAAAAAAAATCAGAATAGATATATCCAAAAATATCCATGGATTAAAAAAAAATCAGTTTGATTCCTATTTCAGTTGATATTAATAAATTTCATCCAAAAAATAAATTAGAATGTAAATCTAAATTTAATTTTTCACCTAAGAAGAAAATTTTATTATTCATTGGCAGGTTAGAATACGAAAAAAATGTTGAATTTATCATAAACGGTTTCAATGCAATTAAGAATAATGGCTATAAATTAGTTATTGTTGGTTCAGGTTCATTAGAGCAGAAATTAAAAAAACAAGCATGTTTACATAATTATGATATTGATTTTTTTGGAGAAATAGACAATGATTTAATTCCTGATTTACTCAATAGTTCAGATTTACTTTTATTAGCATCTTTTTTTGAAGGAAGCCCAACAGTAGTAAAAGAAGCATTATGCTGTAATCTACCTGTAGTTTCAACAGATGTTGGTGACGTTAAAGAAGTTCTTAATTTAGTTGATGGAGGAGAAGTTATGGAATATACTACAGATAGTTTTGTTGCCGCTGTAGATAAAATATTAAGTAAAGAAAATTGGAATATAAATGAAGCACCAAGATTATTTAGTCATACGCTAATGGGTAAAAAAACGTTAACAATTTATAATCAATTATAAAAAAAGAAGCTGTGGATTATATTTACATTGCAGGTCCAGATGGAATAGGTAAAACAACTTATTTACTTGACATCGAAAATGAATTAGTAGTAAAGAATAAAAAGACAAAACATATTTGGATTAGATCTCCTAAAATAACTTCAAAACCTTTAATGGCTTATTGTAGATTAGTTGGTTTAACAAAAAGAGAGACTATTGATGAAATTGATTATAGTATACATGAATTTTATAAATCAAAATTTGTTTCTTGGGTGTTTCCAAAATTACAATTGCTAGATTTTAAAATCAAATGGTATTTGGAGAGAAAAAAAATAAAAGAAAATGAGATTGTGTTATTTGATAGGTTTAGTCTAGATACATTGGCTGATTTAATGGTTGATACACATCTCTTAGATTTGCATAAGACAAGTATTGGTAAATCATTTATAAAAATGTTACCAAAAAATATAAAAATCATAATTTTACATGTTGATGAAAATGAGATAAGGAGTCGAAAAAAGGATACCGTTCATGATGAAAATTTGGCTTTAAAAATAAAGGTTTATAAAATATTAAGTCAAGATTTAGGGTTAAAAGTAATAGATAATAATAGAGAACTAGAAATAGTTAAAAAAGATATAAATAATTATTTAAATGAGTAATTTAAAAGATTCAGTTTTAGAAAATAAATACTTTAGTTGGTTACAAATTTTCACAAATTGGCTTATGCAGGGAATCCTACATGCAGATAAGTCAGAAAAAGCATATAAAATACTTTTTACAGTTTTTTTCTGGATAGTATTTTTTAGTATTTTCTTTTTCTTTTTTAATTTACCATTATATAGAAATTTGTTTTTGAGTTTTGTAATAGCACATACTATAAACTGGTTTGTTAATTGTAATTTTTATGTGTTATTTGTACATAGAATTAAATGGTTAAAAACAACAAAGGCAGAGCTTTTTAATCAGTTATATGAGATTCAAGATAGGCTTGAAAAATTACCTAACAAAGATTGGTTATTGTATAGTGTTTCGCTTGGTGGTATTTGTAAAGGGACATTAAATAAACACTCAGATATTGACGTTACATTAATAAGAAAGCCAGGATTTAGAAATTTAGTTTCTGCTATTATATTTTATGTAAAAGAGAAAAAATATGCCGATTTCAAGGGAGTTCCTTTAGATATTTTTATATCTGACACACCTGAAAACTGTATTCAAAGGTCAAATAGACAGAAAAACCCTATTGTAATGATTGATCATAGGAATACAATAGATACATATTACCCTGACAAATTAAGCCTAAGTATTAAAGAAGCCCAAATTTTGAATGGAGAAAAACAAAAAAAATATTAAATTGAAAAGGGTATTATTTATTTCAGAAATTTTAAATCCACCGTATGATGAAGGGATTAAAAAGACAGTTTATAATTTATTTTTAGATTTAGATAAGGTTTTTGATTTACAAGTTATTTGTCGTTACGGTTTTGAAAAAGACAATATTCATATTGTCAATACCAACCCGTTGTTTTATTCCAAAGAGGTTAAAATAATAATAAAAGAGTTTAAACCTGAAGCAGTAATATACTTGCCTTTTCAGTCAAGTACATTCGCAAGTTATTTAAGACTTAAGGTGTTTTCATTTTTTGCAAGAAAATCAAATATGATATTTATTGCCTTACAACCTAAACCTGTTAAGGAGTGGCAAAAAATTATTATAAAATTTATAAAACCAAAAAGTGCATTTACACCTTCACCAGAACTACATGAGTATTGGAATAGTATTAAAGTAAGGAGTCAATTGATACCATTGTTGACAGACTTATCAACTTTCAGACCTTTACCAAGTCAAGAAAATAAGAAATCATTACGGTTAAAGTACAACCTTCCCCCAGAAGGTCTCATTATTACTCATATGGGGCACTTGAACGAAGGTAGAAATTTAAAAACATTAATTCCTTTACAAAAACCGGGTATACAAGTAGTCGTTGTTGGGAGTAGTTCTACACCAGTTGAAGCTCAAGGAAAAAGAACTTTAAAAGATGAATTACTTAACTCTGGAATTATAATTATAGATAGGTATATTGAGAATATTGAAGAGATTTATCAATTAAGTGATTTGTATATATTCCCTGTAGTTAAGAAAAATAGCTCTATAGGAATGCCTTTGTCAGTTCTTGAAGCTAGAGCATGTGGCACTCCAGTATTAACTTCAAATTATGGGAGTCTTGATTATTATTTAGGTGATGATTATGGAGGAATTTTCTATTCAGAGCCAAGAAATTTTTTAAAAAAATTAGAAACAATAAAAACTGAATTAAATAAAGACTTAAACAAGACCAAGGTGTCCGAGTTAAATGACATATTTTTCTCATCAATACACAAACAAATTAATAAATAATAAATGGATTTTACTTTAAAAAAATATAAACAATTACTTGAAGTTTTAATTGAAAAAAAATACAATGTTCAAACTTTTGAAGAATTCATTCAAAATCCAAAAGATAAGGTAGTTGTTTTAAGACATGATGTTGATAGAAGATCAATAAATGCAACTTGGCTAGCTAAAATTGAACATGATTTAAATGTGAAAGGAAGTTATTATTTTAGAATTGTGCCAGAGAGTAATGACCAAAATGTGATTAAAGAAGTTGTATCATTAGGGCATGAGTTAGGATATCATTATGAAGATTTAGGTATGGCTAAAGGTGATTTTGAGAAAGCCTATGGTATGTATCAAAAAAATTTAGAATATTTTCGTACTTTTTATCCAATTACAACTGTATGCATGCATGGAAGTCCTGAAAATAGAATTGATAACCGTGAAATATGGCAAAAATATAATTATAAAGAGAATGGAATTATTGCTGAGCCATATTTTGATGTCAATTATAATGACGTTTTTTATATTACAGATACAGGTAGAGCATGGAATAAGAAAAGTGTTATTTTAAGAGATAAGGTGAAAACCAAGTTTGATATTCCGATTAAAAGCATTGATCATATGATGGAATTAATCAGTCAAGATAAATTGCCAAATAAATTGATTATTAGTACGCACCCTCATAGATGGTTTGATGTTGGTGGACTATGGTTTGTTGAATTGGTTATGCAAAACATCAAGAATGTAGTTAAGGCTATGTTGGTTAAATATAGAAAATAAGATGAAAAAATATTGTTTATTGTCAAATGACGTAGAAACTACATCTATCTGGCATAATTCGTTAAGAGATGAAACTGGTTACAAGGTTTTTAAAGAAGGGATGCCACTGCTTTTAGATTTGTACGAAAAGTATAATATCAAATCAACATTTTATTTTACAGGTTATATTGCAAAATTGTATCCTGAAATTGTTAAAATGGTTGTTCCGTATGGTCATGAGGTAGGGAGTCATGGTTTATCTCATACGAAAGAAGATGGATTTGATGTAATGCCTTTGCAAAGACAAGTAGATCATTTAAAAGAATCAAAAGATATTATTGAAAATATTATTGGAGAAGAAATTATTTCATTTAGAGCACCAGCTCTTAGAGTAAATAATGATACCGCACTTGCACTTGCAGAAGCTAATTATAAAATTGACAGTTCAGTTGCTTCTCAACGATTTGATATGTTTATGTCATTTGGAGGATTGAAAAAATTGAATTGGTTAACTGCTCCCAGATTGCCTTATCGTACAAGTAAAAGTTCTCTTTTTAAGAAAGGAGATGGCCAAATTATTGAAGTACCATTAACCGCATCAATTTTACCATATTTAAGTACAACTATGCGAATATTCCCAACCCTCACAGCAATTCAACGTAGAGTTATGGCTTTTGAGTCTTCAATCACGGGTAAGCCTATAGTGTTTGATACGCACCCTAATGAGTTTATTGATGAAAGTGATGAAATTAGGCAGATTAATAAAAGGTCTAAAAATTTTGTTGCAGCATTTTTACAAGACACTTTGAGGTCAAAGCTTAAAGTTAAGAATTTAGGTATTAAAGGTGTTAAAATATACGAAAGAGAAATTAAGTACTTTGACAAACTTGAATTTGAATTTTGTACAATAAAAGAATTTTGTAAACAAAAAGGATTATTAAAATGAGAATATATATTATAACAATGGATGATCCTATCCAAACTTATGACTTTATCAAAGAAATTATTGATGTAAAGGAAGATGAAATTATTGGATTAGCAATACCAAAAGGAAATAGATTAACTCTTTCTAAAGGAAAGTCTAAATATTCTTATATTCTTTCATTATTACTAATCATGGGACCATGGCATTTTTTTAAAACTTCTGTTAAAACAGTATTTCATAAAATAAAAAAGAAAATGTTTGCTTTTGGAATCTCAAAAGACCCATCTATAGCAGCATATGCAGCATCTAAAGGTATTCCTACATTATCGATAACGACTCCGAATAGTAAAAAATTCAGAACACATTTAGAAACTCTTGATATAGATATTATTATTAATCAAAGCCAAAATATAGTAAAAAAAGAACTGTTAAGTATTCCAAAAATAGGCGTATTGAATAGGCACAATGCCTTATTACCAAAAAACAGAGGTAGACTAACACCATTTTGGGTGGTTTTGAATGGTGAAAAAGAAACAGGTGTTTCAATACATTTTGTTGAAGAAGGTATTGATTCTGGAGATATTGTAGTACAAAAGAAGTACGAAGTTAAAAAAAGTGATAATTTTAATTCAATTGTCAGGAAAAATTATACTATTGCGGCAAAGGCAATGATTGAAGCCCTAGACATCTTAGAAAGAAAGGAGTTTAATTATATTTCAAATGATGATGATAAAGCTACTTATAATACAACCCCAAACCTAAATGAGGCATTACAGTATAGAAAAAAACGAATAAAATTATTGTTTTCTTAATCAAGAATAGTAGCTCGAAAAGCCAATATTTTTTTATAAATTAAAATAATCTTAAATAACAAAAGTAAGACACTTATAGTTAGGAATTTATTTTAAATTATTGTTGTCCGATAAAACCCAAAATTAGTTAAAACTCTTCTTCTAAGCCAATAAAAGGGATGAAAATTTTATTTTTTCAAAAGTAAGCCCCTTGTTTTCAGGTTGGATAAAAATCGATTTTTTGTTGAAAACTCT
>JAJRPL010000326.1 GCA_024280815.1 Bacteroidota bacterium | reverse complement strand
TTATGAAGTTTTGAATAGATTAATTACTCATGCAGTGTCAATAAATTCCGCAAAGTGTTATGCTGTTGTTACTACTGATAAAGAACTAATTGGAGGTGCATTTTTTATGATAGACAAACATAGAATTACCTATCTTTTTTCTGCTTTAAATAGTGAAGGTAGAAAAAAACAAGTGATGTCATTGTTGATTGATAGAGTTATAAAAGAAAATTCAGAATCTGAATTTGTATTTGATTTTGAAGGCTCAATGATAAAACCTATAGCTTCCTTTTTTAAAAGTTTTGGAGCTAAAAAAGAAACGTATTACCATTTTAAAAAAACAAAGTATTTTTAGACTTTAGTATTCTTAAGTAGTGATTTGGCGTATAAAGATTTAAATAAAATATAAGAAGAAATTCCGGTAACCCACATTAATATTGAAGTGGTAATAGCAGCACCTTTTATACCATAAATAGGAATTAAGTAATAATTACTAATAGCATTAATTAGTAATGAAATTGAAGCAATATAATAATTAACTTGAGCCTTTCCGATAGAAGATAATAAATTTCCATATAATCCTCTAAAAATTAAAATACCACAAATACCAATAATTAAAATAAGAAAGCTATCACTAAATTTAGTGAAACTAGGGTCAAATATTTTTAAAATAGTATCTGCAAATAAGAAAGAAAATATAATTAGGAGTAGACTTATTCCACAAAAGAGCAATATATAGCCTTTACTATAATTAGCAATATATTTTTTGTTGTAAATGTTTTCTGTAAAAGCAACAAAATCAGTAGCCATAAAAGCTCTAGGTAAAAATAAAAGGCTAAACGGAATGAGTGTAATGTATTTATAATTGGTAATCATAATAGTATCATTTAACAAATAGCCAATTAAAAAAATATCAATAACAAAAAGTAGTTGAGTAACAACGTTTGATAGACTAGCAAAAAAGCCATATTTCCAAAAATAAAAATTTGTTACGTTTAGTTTTGTGTAGGCCTTGTAATTAATATTTAATTCTTTAATAAAAAATAATGAAGCTAGAGTAGGGGTTAGTAATAACGCCACTGCATAACCTTTTTCTTGATAGGCTAAGCTTAATAATGATACGCTCACTACAAGTATAATAGCGTAGATTAATTCTGAAAATGAAAATAATTTATTTTTATAATTTAACCTGAATTGAATTTTTATAAGCTCAAATATATAAGATGGAATAACCATAAAAGATAAAAAAATGAGATAATAACGAGTGTTTTTAAAAGAAAATTCAATAAAAAAACTGAATAAAACCACCAGTGAGACTAATGCTAAAGAGGCAATAAGTCCTTTTTTTAAAGCATAAATAAAAAGACTGTTTTTTTCTTCTTTACTTTTTAATAATGCACTATATCTAATCAAGCTTTGGTGCAGCCCAAACCCACCTATAGGTATGATAAAAGAAATGATGTTAAATGCAAAAATAACAACACCTAGTTCTCTATTATCAATTAGTTGCAAAGCTACCCAAGATGCTACAAACGATAAAAGTCGTGATACAACAGTTGTGAAAAGAACGTAATTACCTGACCTTGCTATAAAATTTTTAATAAAAATAAAAACATCTTTCATAGTTATTAATTATAGAAGTAATATTTTGATTGTAAGATGTATGGCTTTAAAATCATTTATTAAATTGATATGTACTTAAGTTTCACTAAGTGTTTTTAGGTAAAGACTTGTAAATATATTGCATATTTCATTCTTACTAAAGTTCTTAATAGCATAATTATGCATGTTTTCTGCAGTTGCTATTTGTTTTTTTGTATTGTAGTAGTACATTAAGTTTTGGTATAACTGTTCTTCGTCTTTTATAGGGATAATTGTGCCAAAATTTTCAGGGAAATATTCAGAGATACCTCCTGAATTTGTTGTGATTACAGGAATTCCAGAAGAAAAAGATTCAAGAATAACACAAGGTAAATTTTCATAATTACTAAATAGAATAAATACTGAGGCTTCACGAAAATAATTTGCCAATTCTTTTTGAGAGATTTGTCCTATAAAGCTTATAATAGTATGATTAAGACCTAATTGATTAGCTTTTTCTTTATATAAACTAGAATCTTCACCAATAAAAATAAATTCAACATCTGAAATTTTATGTTGAATTTTTGGAACCACATTTAGCATTCCAGAAATGTTTTTTTGAGCATCGTCCATACTTGATACATGTAGAATTTTAAATACTGAAGGTTTTTTAGCAGAAGGAGTAAATAGAGATGTGTCTACCACATTAGGTACAGGGTGGTAAGTTCCGTTTAGACCAAATTCTTGCATAGATTTTTGTAAGTGTTTACTTACAGGGCAAATAAAAGAAGCTTTTTTTGCTATTAGCTTTGAAAAATATTGTTCAGTATACTTAATTTTTTTTGATAAAGGGTATTGGTATCCAGTCCAATGTTCAGAAATGATATACGCCTTTTTTTTAAACCATTTTAAATATAAAGCGATTATACCAGCAGGGTAGATTCTATTTAAATGTACGATATTATATTCACCAACTTTTTTTAAAATAGACAGATAGGCTCTGAAAAATCTAAAAAATTTAAGGAGTGGGTTTTTAGTAGGAGGATAGTAGGCAATTATGGTTCTTACATTATTTATAGTTTTGTCTTCAACTTTTAATTTACGGATATTTTTGTCACTTATAACATGTATGGCTGTAACTTGATGTGTTGTAGCTACAGCTTCGGCATGCCGCTGAATAAAATCGCCATTAGTAGGCATTATTCGTGACGGGTACCAGCTAGCCAAAAATAAAATATGAAGCGTATTTTTCAAAAAAACAATTTCTTCAAATGTAGCAATAATTTTGATTGGAATTTTTAAATACTTACTTTTATCCGATGAAAATCAAACATATCTTTTTCGACTTAGACCATACCTTATGGGATTTCGAAACCAACTCGGCTAAGACTTTTGATTTTATTTTTAAAGATAATAATATTGATGTGAATCTAGATAATTTTTTAGAACAATATGTGCCTATAAATCATCAGTATTGGAAGCTCTATAGAGAGGAGAAAGTTACAAAGCCTGTACTTCGTTATAAACGATTGAAAGACTCTTTTGACGCAATGAATTACATAGTTTCAGATGTAATGATTAATCATTTGGCAACTGTTTATATTGACAATTTACCTAATTACAATACTTTGTTTGATGGTGCTATTGAGTTATTAGAGTATTTATCGCCAAAATACCAACTACATATTATTACCAATGGTTTTGAAGAAGTGCAAACAAAAAAAATGAAATCATCAGATATTCTATATTATTTTGATAAAATTATTACTTCTGAAAGTGTAGGTGTTAAGAAACCTAATCCGAAAATTTTCGAGCATGCATTAAATTTGACAGAAGCTAATGTTGACCAGAGTTTAATGATTGGTGATAATTTTGAAGCAGATATTTTAGGAGCTCAACAAGTTGGTATGCAAACTATTTTCTTTAATATTCATAAAAATGATGTGTTTTATAAGTCGATTATTGTTGATAAACTAATCGACATTAAGCAATATTTATAATGAATATTTCGTTTTTATTTATAAAGAGAGTTCAAAGATTTACTGTTATCTTTTTAATCTTCAGCTGTTTAAGTGTGACATCTCAAAATAAGAAATTCCGCTATGGACTTAAAGAAATTCCTCAATCCTTATTAGAAAATCCTGGTGGTGAAGTTAATTTTGATAAACATATTGGTGTGCCTTTTTTATCAGGAGTTTATATAAATGTTGCAACAAGTAATAAATTAATAAGTAGTTTATTTGCTAATGGAGTTACTATTAAAGATCAATATCAATCTATAATTAATGAGTTAAATCCTGATGATTTTATCACAGCAAATGAACAAATAGAAGTTTTTAATTTCGGATATAGACTAAAAAACACTAAAGATTATTTAAGTTTTGGTTTTTATCAAGAGTTAGATTTTGTTGCTTACCATCCTAAAGATATTTCTATATTGTATTATCAAAAAAATATTGAACCAAATAAACAGTACAATGCAAATCAAATCAATTATAAAAGTGAATTATTTGGCGTATTTCACGTTGGCATTTCTAAAAAAATAAATACGAAGTTAACTGTTGGGGCTAGGGCTAAGTTTTATTTAGGTGCATATAATGTTCAATCATTAAAAAATAAAGGAAAAATAACTAAAACTTTAGATCAGAATAATGAACCTATTTATACATTAGAAGATGTAGATGCCTCAATTTTTAGTTCGGGCATATCAGGTTTATCTTATAACAATTATCTTAGTAAAGCGATTAAAAACGAACTCTCTTTTGGTAATTTAGGTTTAGGCATAGATTTAGGGTTTACGTATCATTTAAGAGAGGATTTAACGTTGACAGGAAGTGTTTTAGATTTGGGGTTTATTAATTATGCTAAAGATATAACTACCTACCAGATAAAGAGTGAGCCTGTTGATGCAGGTTTAATTATTCCACCATTAAATCAGACCAATGATTTGGAATATTTAAATTGGAAAGGATTAACCATAAATAGTTATCCTAAAAATTCAATAGACACATTGAATACTTCTTACACTTCATTTCGTGCTCCTAAAATATACACCTCACTTTTTTACAATTTTGGTAAAGACTTTCGGAAAAATAGGTCGTGTTCTTCAGTTTCAAATTTGAATTATAGAGAATATTTAAATGAAGTAGGGTTACAGTTTTATTCTATTTTTAGACCTGTAAAACCACAATTTGCAGGTTCTTTATTTTATTCAAGACGTTTTTCTAAATTTTTAAAAGCTAAAGTTACCTATACTGTTGACTCTTATTCATTTTATAATATTGGCTTAGGTTTTTCAACTCAGTTTGGTAAATTTAATTTTTATGCCTCAGCAGACAACCTTTTAGGAATTACTGATATATACAATTCAAAAAAGGTATCAATGAGTTTAGGTATGAATTTTATTTTTGAGTAGAAATATACTTATATTAGTGGCTTAATTAAATTCAAAAAAATGAAACTTAAATTACTTAGCCTGCTTTTTACTATTTTTATTTCTAACACTATTATTGGTCAATCCTTAAATGACTATAAATATATTATTATCCCTTCAAAATATGAATTCTTAAAATTTGAAGATCAGCATAAACTAAATTCATTGACAAAATTCTTATTTGAAAAAGAAGGGTTTAAAACGATTTATGATAATGTAGAAAGACCAGCAGATTTGTCAAATAACCCTTGCTTAGGATTAACCGCAGGTGTGTTTAATGATTCTGGAATGTTTACTACTAAATTAACTATTGAATTGACGAATTGTAAGAATCAAAAAGTGGTGACTAGTCAAGTCGGTAAAAGCAAAGAAAAAGATTATAAAAAAGGATTTCAAGAAGCTTTGCGTAATGCTTTTAAATCTGTTTCTGCTCTAAATTATACCTATGCTAATAAAAATGTAAAGGTTGCAGCACCAAAACAAAAAACACCTCCAGCAGCACCAGAAACTATTAAAGTTGTAGAAGAAGCAGAAGGTGTAACTTCAAACCAAATTGAAGAAGTTATAGAAGAGACTGTTGTTTCTACTGAAGAAGTTGAAGAAAATTCAATAGATGGTATTCAAGAAGGAGCGGTTGACACCAACAAAAATAGACTATATGCTCAAGCAAATGCCTTAGGTTATCAATTGGTTGATAGTACACCAAAAGTTGTTTATGTCTTATTAAAATCATCTAAACCAGATGTATATTTTTTAAGAAACAAAAAAGGAATTGTTTACAAAGAAAATGGGCAATGGGTTGTTGAATATTACGATTTAGATAAGTTAGTTAAAGAGGAGGTAACGATTAAATTTTAAATTAATAATCATATTTATCTTTCCAGCGTTTTTTTAAAAATTCTCTAAAGCTATTTTCACGACTATTATTTCCAGGTTCATAGAATTTAGTATTTTTTATTTCATCAGGTAAAAACTCTTGTTCGGCAAAATTATCATCGTAATTATGGGCGTATTGATAATTTTTCCCATAGTCTAAATCCTTCATCAATTTGGTGGGTGCATTCCGTAAATGAAGAGGTACAGATAAATCTCCCGTTTGTTTTACCAACTGTTGAGCCTGACCAATGGCTAGATATGAAGCATTACTTTTGGCAGAATTTGCTAAGTATACAGCACATTGACTTAATATAATTCTAGATTCAGGATAACCAATCATTGAAACCGATTGAAAAGTAGTATTTGCTAAAATTAAAGCAGTT